>CAUUMU010000019.1:0-15825 GCA_963546435.1 uncultured Candidatus Saccharibacteria bacterium | reverse complement strand
GCGCCTGCACCAACTTGAACGCCACACCCGCACCGCACAAATCACGAAATGGATAGGTGTGACCAGGAAATTTTGGATTAACGGCCGCAACGCTCGGCGGCGGCGTCTCAGCCACGTTGTGATGATCCGTCACCACCGTATCAATCCCCAAGCTTGATGCATAGGCAATTTCCGCATGACACAAACTACCAGTATCCACTGTCACGATCAAATCCGCGCCCATGTCGCGCACCTTGTCTACCGCGCCCATGGTCATACCATAGCCCTCAACAAACCGATTCGGGATGAAAGCGTCGACATCCTTAAAACCAAACTTACCAAACGCATCCAGCAGCAGCGCCGTGGCGCTCAGCCCGTCAATATCATAATCACCATAAATGACGATTTTTTCGCCCTGCTGCCGCGCCTGTTTCAACCGCGCCACCGCCTTCTCCATGTCCGGCAGCAAAAACGGATCATGCTTCACCGCTGCATAATCTGGCTGCAAAAAAGCCTCGCGCGCTGCCCGCGTTGTCAGACCGCGCGCTGTCAAAATTCGCTCAAATAAGGTCATCAATCTCTATCAACCGAGCCGCGCTTCGGCCGGGCCGCATGTTGCTGCGACTTAATCACCATACTCTGTAATTCCTTGAAAATCGGGAACTGCTTGTTCGTAAAGTATGCCCGCGAATTGCCCTGCTTCTCACTCCTCAGGAAACCAACCTTTTCCAGCCGCTTGAGCTCGCGCTGAATGTTACCAGGATCTTCCTTAATCAGCTTCGCTAGGCCACGTACGTGCGTATGAAAATCAGGATACTTGGCGTACACGACTACGATTTTGCGTCTCACTCGTGATGTAATAAAAATGTCAAGCATTCTCTCCCCATATTCCCTTTCGTTACCACTCAGTGTATCACAATTTTACAACACCCGACAAGCTTTTTTCGACAATTATACGCCCTACACCCCAACATACGTGCTTACACCCTAAAACGCTCGTGATTATATTCAACCAGCCAGCGCGGTATAATAAAGCAAGACATGTACTACTATTTGGTATCACCAATCAAGATTATTCGTGCTGATGCGCATTCGTTTACCTATGCACACCCTGAGCAGCTGCCAGTCGGTGCGCTGGTCGTTATAGAAGTTGGCTCAGCTCAGTGCGTTGGCATCATTATGTCGGCAGTCGTTAAGCCCGAGTTTACGGTTAAAGAAATCGTCCAGCTTTTAGATGACGCTCCCGTGCCGCTACCGCTCATCCAAACGGCTCTGTGGATGAGCGGCTATTATCATACGCATCTCGCGACCGTCTGGCGAACCATTCTGCCACGCGGTTTGACGAAAAAGCGCCGCCACACGTCCTCACGCGCCACCAGTCCGCAGGCCTCACGACCACCGATGACAGCCCTCACGCCCGACCAGAGAGCCGCCATCACCACCATTGACGACATGCTTCCTGGCAGCGCCCTGCTACATGGCGTGACTGGATCTGGCAAAACACGTGTCTATATTGAGCTCGCCCGGCGGCTGATGGACGAGGGCTTGTCGTCAATTATCCTGGTACCAGAAATTGCCCTCACCTCACAACTCGTTACCGAATTTGCGAGGTATTTCGACAATATTATCCTCACCCACTCGCGCCAGACCGAAGCCGAGCGGCACGTGACTTGGCAACATGTTATTAATTCACGCGACCCGCTCATCGTCATCGGCCCTCGATCAGCCCTGTTCATGCCCGTCCAGCAGCTGGGGCTCGTCGTCATTGATGAATGTCACGAACCCAGCTTCAAACAAGAACAATCGCCCCGCTACTCAGCGCTGCGTACTGCGGCCATTCTCGCTCGCCAGCACGAAGCCAAGCTTGTCCTCGGCAGTGCCACCCCTACGATCAGCGATTATTTTCTGGCAAAAACCGCTGGCCGGCCTATCATCGCTATGCCCACGCCCGCCCGTTCAGACGCCGTCAAGCCACGCATCTCGCTGGTTGATATGACCAAGCGCACAAACTTTACTCAGCATTTCTTTCTCTCTGATCAACTACTCGCGGCTATCACTGGCTCGCTGGATGACGGTCATCAGGCCCTCATCTTTCACAATCGCCGCGGCACTGCCGCTATCACCCTATGCGAACAATGTGGCTGGAACGCCGGCTGTCCGCGCTGCTTCGTGCCGCTCACACTACACGCCGACCAGCACCAGCTCCTCTGTCATATCTGTGGCTTCAGAGCGCCCGTCCCTACCAGTTGTCCTGAGTGTCAGCATGCCGATATCATTCATAAAGGCCTCGGCACCAAGCGCATCGAGGCAGAATTACGCAAGCTCTTTCCCGCAAGCACTATCGCCCGCTTCGATGCCGATACAAGTACCCACGACGCAGCTGACCAGCGCTACAACGAGCTCAAAAACGGCTCAATTGACATCATCATCGGCACCCAGGTTATCGCCAAGGGTCTCGATCTACCGCACCTACGCACTGTCGGTGTCGTCCAAGCCGACGCCGGGCTAGCGCTGCCTGACTTTTCCTCGAGCGAGCGCACCTTTCAGCTGCTGGCCCAAGTCGTTGGCCGCGTTGGCCGCTCCCATCACACCACCGACGTCATCGTCCAGACCTTTCAGCCGGATCATCCCGCCATCCGCGACGGACTCGCTCAAAATTACACTGGCTTTTATGCCCGCACTATCGCGCGGCGACGCGCTACTGATTTTCCGCCATTTGTCTATCTACTCAAATTAACCTGCGTCTACAAAACCGAAACCGCCGCTATCCGTAACGCCAAAAAGCTTGCCCAGACACTGCGAGCGGCTGCCCCGGCCGACGTACACATCCTCGGCCCAACACCGGCATTTTATGAGCGAGTCCGCGACACGTACCGCTGGCAGCTCATTCTCAAAAGCCCCCGCCGCAGCGACCTCGTCAGTCTCCTTGATCTCGTACCACCCGCTCATTGGCAGGCTGAGCTCGACCCGACCAGCCTCCTCTAGCCACCTGTGCTATAATAATCACAATGACTAAAGACGACATCATTGCCCTACCCAATCCGCATCTTCGGCAAAAATCAGCTAAAATTCACGTCATCACCGACGAGGTGCGCCAGTTATCAGCCGATATGATCGCGGCCGCTCTTGACTGGGAGGACTCTCGCCCTCATGAAATCAGCGCTGCCCTCGCCGCCATCCAAGTTGATCACCTCGAGCGCGTCATCATCGTCCGCAGCGACTTTGACGACAAAGCTACTCGCGAATTCACTACCCTGATCAACCCCGAAATTGTCAAATACGAGGGAGAAATTGTTGCCGATTTCGAAGGCTGCCTCAGCGTCAAGCACGTCTACGGCAAAGTCCCCCGCCATTCTAAAATCCGTGTCAAGGCTCTTGACCTCGATGGCAACGAGATTCACCTCAAGGCCGAAGGCTTCCTCGCCCGTGTTATCCAGCACGAGATCGATCACACCAACGGCATCGTCTTTATCGACCATATCCGCGACCAGCACGATGCTTTTTACACGCTTGATGATTCTGGTGAATTACAGCCGCTTGATTACAAAGCCGACATCAAAGATAACTCTCAACTGTGGGACTAACATGCCACCAATCATCTTTTTCGGCACCGAAACGTACAGTCTAGTTACCCTCAAGGCGCTCTACGAGGCAGGATTTCCTATTCACGCCGTTATTACCAAACCCGATATGCGTAGCGGCCGCGGCCATAAGCTTACCGAACCACCAGTCAAGACCTTTGCCCGCCAACATGGCATCCTCGTCTGGCAGCCCAACAAACTCCGCGACATTATCCCCGATATCACCGCCCTTCAGCCCGTCGCCGGCGTCCTCGTCGCTTATGGCAAAATTATCCCCCAGTCAATCATTGACCTCTTCACTCCTGGTATTATTAATCTCCACCCTTCGCTACTACCAAAATGGCGTGGCCCTTCACCCATTGAGGCCACTATCGCGCACCAAGACTCAGAAACCGGCATCTCCATTATGCAACTTGACGCCCAGATGGACGCTGGCCCAATTTACACCCAACACCGTCACCCGCTCACTGGCACTGAAACCAAACCGCAGCTATATGATGAACTGTTTGCTGCCGGCAGCGACCTGCTCGTACGCACGCTGCCAAGTATCTTCGCCAGTACGCTCCAGCCGACCCCACAAAACGACACCGATGCCACGTATTGCCAGCTGCTTTCCAAGGGTATGTCGCTCATTGACCCGACGGCAATGACCGCCGGCGCCGCCGACGCCCATGTGCGGGCGTATCTCGGCTTTCCACGTAGTCGTCTGCGCATTCATGACCGTGAACTCATTATTACCAAAACTCACGTCTCAGAGGCTCCAGAATCGCCGCTGAGCGTTAAGTGCTGTGATGGACGATATCTTACTATCCTCGAGCTGATTGCCCCGAGCGGCAAAAAAATGACCGCAGAGGCGTTTCTCCGCGGCCATCAAGGCTAAGTTCATGAGCTAAGGCAGCTTAAAAAAACTCTCTAAGCTTGACCCGGCGCCGAGGATGCACTCATACCGCCTAAAATAGCCTCGCGGTTAGTTATAATCTCCTTCTTCAGCTCGTCCATCGTTGCCGCCACCACATCGCGATAATCAGGCCGATTTACCTCCAGCCACTTCGTCGCCGCAAACTCATCTTTTAGACCCGGATTATTCGGATCAGCCTTGGTCGCCTGCACCAGCCGCTGGAACATCGGCTCCTGCTGGTAATTTGGCGCGTGTTTAGCGAGAAACTCATCCACCGCGCCCGGTGCCTTGTCGATGATGTTTGCAAACTCATCCAGCTGCGCGTCGCTCATCCCCTGACTCAGCCGCTCGCCGACCCGTAGCTCCAACTCGCTATAAATATGCTGCAAAAACGGCTTCTTCTGCTCATCCGGCAGCTGATCTAGTCCTAATTCTTTCAAAAAATTATCGTCTAGTTGGAACATATCGTCTCCTCGTTTATGGTTCCCGTTCTCTCTATACTAGTATAGCAGCATCCTGATCAGAATGCTACTATACCTCATGGAGCTATTCGACGACCTATGTGTCCAACCGACTTTTTAGACGAACAATCTCATCCTCCAGCATTGCCTGGTATAGCTGTCCAGCCTCTGGTATATGAGTTTTTAGCCACTCACCGACAACGCTAGGATCACCATCATGTGCGTCAACGAGCTTATTTAATTCCTCATCTTGTTCTTCCGTTAATAGCTCATCGCTAACGCTAGCAAATTGGATCTCAACCGCACCAACGAGGTTGTGGAGAGTGCTCTGCTTAATCTCATCACTCACACCAGTAATGCCTAACTGCTCAAATATTTGTTCGTGTGTCATTGTTTGTGTTCTCCTATTGTTTTAATTTCTAAAGCTTAGTAACATCTTTCATAGCCTCAATGGCTCGCACCGCTTCATCACTAAAGCGCACACTCGTGTTAACATTCCAAGCCCCAAACTGCTGGTCGCCAGCTTTTCCCGTAAACATATCTACTGGGTTATTGTTACCGTCGACAAAAACATTATCCTGACCAACCTTTTTTGCAAGCTCATTCAGAATATCCGTCGGGTCACCCTTTTCAAGCTTGTAGCCAAGATGTTGCAACTGATCGCCAACCACGCTCTCTGGCGCACCGTTCGTGTTAACCTCGGTAAGGTGAGGCTGAGCGGGCGGGGTCTCTGATGAAACTGTTGGTGGAACATTTCCAGCACTATCACCGCCTCCAGTTTCTGACTTTGGATTTTCAACGTTGCCACTCCCGCCGGCACTTCCTGATCCCATCAAATCCGTAGAAAATTTAATGGCCGCAGCTAGCGCCACCGCACCCAACACTGGCCTGGTAAGACGCTCGGTACTCTTGCCAGCCTCAATTGATGTCTCATATAGATGCGTACCGACGATATCACGAGCACCCGGCTCCCAATCAGAACCCTCTTTTTGCGCCTCCTCAGTCCGAGCCTGCATAGACTCCAAGAACCGTTGATGATATACGTCTGCCACAGCCTCGGCTTTATATTCTTTATTCAGCGGATTTTTATCTTCTGGACTAACTTTCATGTTGGCATTTCGCTTGTTGGCCAAGCCGCGAAATACACCAGCGCCAGCCCCAGCAACGGCAATACCAAGCGGTATATTAAACATCGCCGTTACGCCACCAATCGCACCAGCAGTCAGATAGCCCAGACGTCGTAACCACTTGCTCATTGGACGACGACGGTTGCCGTCCTCATCTTTGCCGCGATCCATCTGCAAACGCGCAATTTCTTGGACATTACCGTAATGCTCTGCTGTAAAGAACTGGCTACGCAAACCGCGTACTTCCTCTTTTGTTAGATTACCACGATCAATCTCCTGACCGAGGAAGTTATGCCGGTCAACGTCAACCTGTGTCAAGGCTGCTTCGTAGGCTGCCGCTGCCTCCTGCTCTTCTTTAGACGGGCGTGTTAGACGATCAGCGAGCTTAGCGCCCAATCGACCACAACCCAGCAAGCGTTCCATAAGCTTACCGTTTGGATTGATGCGTAGTCCACAGCTCTTCTGTTTACGAGCCATAACCTGTTGAAAACGCTCACGTTCAGCTTCATAGCGCCTAATATGCTCAAGATATGTGTATCGTTTCTCACCAGTAGCAGGGTCTACCTCATACGTATTCTCAAAGAAATCGCTCATGCGAGTCATAGCATCGCTGATTCTCTCCTCGGCTGGGCGTGGATCATCCTCACCACTACCATCAATCTTCTCTATGATTGCCTGAATAGCTTTGCGTGCCTTCGCCTTGTCTTCAGCAGAGGCGTCTGGATCACTGAGAACTCGCGAAGCCTCGCCCATTAGCTTAACGGCTTCATTTGTGAGATCTTTTTTACCACCCTCACCGCTACTACCTTGGCCTTCAGGCCCCTTGTTGCCTGCTGAGCCCCCTTCCGGACTTTTCTTGGCTGGCGGCAAAGCAAGAGGAGACTTATTATTCTTGCTACTCGGACCTGGCTCTAGAGCCGGTAATGTATTCAGAGGAGATGGGCTGGATTCACCTTGTGACTGGCTCGTCTGATCTCCCTTTCGCTTCTCAGCCTTGTAATCCTCATAATTCTTAGCAAAAGCGTCCTGTGCCTGACGTAGTGCCCGCTCGGTAATCACGGCTTCTGCCGACCAAGTGCCACGGGCCCTACCACCGGTGCGGTCTTGCAGTTCTTGTTTAAGGCTATCAATCTTATCACCACCAAGCTCGCCATACAACTCAGTAAGCGCACGATACTCATTCTGTAAACCAGCAATTTGCTGATTATATCCGACAATCTTGTCACGGTAGATGTCATGACCACCATACTTCTCGACGAGCTGAGAAGAAAGTTGCTTGTTAGCCTTATACTCTTTTGTGGTCGCCCGCTTCGAGGCGACGACCTCATTCATTTGCTCAGAGATAGAAGAAAACTTGCCAGCAAACTCCTGCATCGCTGCATTAGGGGCTGGAGTCTGTTCTGGCGAGTTGGCGACTCGTTCCGCAGATGGCATAGTATTGCCGCGGCGAGGGATATTTCTTTCTGACATGTGGTGGTTTCCTTTCAGAGATAAGCGACTAATTTAAATTTAAACAGTTTGACTATCTCATAAAATATATGTTTATGATTTAGACTTTAGCAGATTTATAGAAAAAAGTCAATAGAAAATCGTCCAATATACTAAAATTACCCACAGTGACAAGTTGTTACAACGTCTTCTTCACCAGTTCCCGCGTAAAGAACTCCAGCGTGTCACCTTCCTCGACAACGACTTTTCGCGTAGTTTTGAGGCTGAGCCCACACATTTCACCCTCAAACACCTCTTTGGCTTCCTGATGTTGACGCTGGACGGACGATACTTCAACCTCGGCAATGTGCTCATCGCCACGCTTCAGGCGCGCCAACAGGCCCTTATAAACCTTACCCGTCATCATTTCACCGCCAGCGATCACCTCTTCGCGCACCGTTCGGAACACGCCCTTAACGCTCAGCTGGCCGACCTCGGTCTCGACGACTTCTGGGGCCAGTAACGCCTCCATGGATTGCTTGGCATTATCAAGCAGTTCATAAATCACCCGGTATAGTCGCACCTCAACATGCTCACGCGCTGCCAGGCGTTTCACCGCTGGCGGCAGATCAACATTAAAGCCATAAATGACCGTGTTCTCGCCAACCGCCAGATGAATGTCATTTTCTGAAATATTACCAACCCCGCTACCAATGACGTGCAGATCCACCAAGCCGCCCGTATCAATCAATTTCAGACTATCAATCACCGATGTGAGCGACCCCTGAACATCAGCCTTGACGAGAACATTGAAGGACTCAGCGTCATGCTGCTGACTCATCATTTTCAAAATATCCGAGCTGGTGACATTGGTGCTAGCGGCCATTTTTTCCTGCTCTAGGCGCGCTGCCTGCGCCAAGTGCCGTGCTTCTTTCTCATTTTTAGCCAACCGAAAACTGTCCCCAAACTGCGGCAGCTCCTTAAATCCAGTTACGTTAACCGGTGTGCTCGGGCCCGCCATTTTCATTGTCTGACCACGAAAGTCCGACATTGTTCGTACTCGACCGTACGCCGTGCCGGCCACCAGATAATGCGCTGGTTTCAGCTGACCGTGCTCGACGAGTAGCCCGACCACCGCGCCGCGCCCGGTTTCCATGTGCGCCTCAATCACCAAGCCTTCGGCCGGCACATCCTCATCCGCCCGCAAATCTTCCATGTCTGCCACCAGTAGCACCATATCCAGCAGCTTATCCAAATTCTGGCCAGTTTTAGCGCTGACTTCCACCATCACCGTATCGCCGCCCCACTCCTCAGGATTGAGGCCATGTTCAGACGCCAGCTGCGTTTTTACCAGCTGCGGATTGGCGGTATCTTTGTCAATTTTATTGATCGCCACCACGATTTTCGCATTAGCCGAACGGGCAAACCGAATCGCCTCGACCGTCTGCGGCTTGACGCCATCGTCGGCCGCTACCACAATAATTACCACATCAGTTAGCACCGCGCCGTGTTGCCGCAGCGCTGCAAATGCCTCATGCCCTGGTGTGTCGAGCAGTGTAATCATCCGCCCATTATGCTTTGTTTGGTAGGCGCTAATATGCTGCGTAATGCCACCAGCCTCGCCTGCAGCAGTCTTGTTACCCAAAACTGCATCCAGCAAGCTCGTCTTGCCGTGATCAACATGCCCCATCACCGCCACAATCGGTGGGCGCGGCACTGCCCTTTCCGACAGCGTATGCTCCACACGTGTATGGCCGACGGTGGCCTCCTTTTTCTTGAGCGTCACCTCAAGGCCCAGCTCTTCAACGATAATTGATGCTGTTTCAAAGTCCAGCCGCTGATTAATCGTCGCCGCAATACCATTTTTAAACAGTTCACCGATTAGCGTCGTGACTGGTAGATTCAAGGTAGTAGCGAGCTCTCCGACGGTTACTGAATCTGCAATTGCGACAATCTTTTCTGTCATCTGCTCGTGCTCCTTTCATCGCCCGCGTGACACTCCCGGCGAACTGTTTACATTACTTTTTTCTATAGGCTATTTTTTCTTGCCGCCAGCCAGCGACAGCGAAATCTTGCGATTATCTTTATCAATTTCTAGCACGGTAAAGGTCTTGCGCTCATTCAGCGTAAAGACTTTCTCTGGATCAGTCCCATCGCCGCCCAGCTCCGAAACGTGAACAAGAGCCTCGACGGCCGGACTTAACTGCACAAACGCACCAAACGGTGTAATCCGTGTGACCGTACCTTCAACGTCCTCGCCCGACTTGAACTGCTCCACTTCATCCAACCATGGGTCTTTCGTTAGCTGCTTCATGCTCAAGCTGAGGCGCTCCTTATCAATAGCGATAATCTTTGCCTCCACAGTCTGGCCAACCTTGACGTAATCGCTCGGATTATTGACCCGCTCCCAGCTAATTTCTGAGATGTGAATCAGTCCCTCAATTCCCTCAACGTTCACAAACACACCAAAATCTACCACGCCAGTCACGATACCCTTGATAGTATCACCAACTGACAACTTCTCAAACCGCTCCGCCAAGCCTTCTTTGATGGCTTCTTTTTCAGAAAAGATGAGCTTGTTCGCCTTGCGATCAGCATCCAGAATCCGTACGCGGATCTCTTTGTTGACCAGCACGTTAAGCCGCTGCAAGATCTCGTCCTTGTCACTTGAACCAACTCGCGGATAATGCTCAGCCGATAGCTGCGATACCGGCAAGAAACCGCGCACCCCTTCATATTCAGCCAACAGACCACCACGATTGGCGTCGTACGGTGTCACCGTTACAATTTCACCGCTCTCCAATTTGGCGGCGACCTCGTCCCAGCCACGATCGCGCGCCGCTTTACGCATGCTCAAAAGTGAATAACCGTTGTCCAGCTCAACCTCGACAACACTCGCAGTTACCTCGTCACCTTCTGTGTAATTGTTCGACATACTCACCTCACGGCGTGGCACCAGGCCAACGCCCAAAGGCCCCAGATCAATCAGAACTTCGTGTTTCTTTATTGATAAAATAGTTCCGTGTACAACCTCGCCCGTGGTTAGTTGCTTCACGGAGTCGCTCGCCTGAGCAAGCAGATCGTCCATGGTCAATGGATTTGCCATACGTCCAAATAGACTCCCATATTACGTTAATATTCTTATCCAAGTGGCCTGCCAAAACAGTCACCTCTTGGAGGTCTCGCTTTATTATATCGTAGATAACGCCTCGAGTAAAGAGAAGGAAGCTAAACTACCAACATTGACCGGCGATAAGCAAAGCCCGCGGCCACAATCAGCCCCAACACGAAGCCAACTGCCAACGAGTCAGCCGGCCCAGTTGCTGGTAAGCGGGATGACCCACGGCTATTGTTTTGAGCTGGCGGTGTTGGTTGATTCTGCGCGTGTTGTTGAGGCTGCTGCTGCGCGGACTTATTTGACTCAGCTGAAGAAGTGTCTTTTTTCTCATCGCTCTTCTCGTTCTTCTTTTTGTCGGCCGATTTATCGTCAGTTCTCGTGTTGTTCGTCTCTTTTTGCTGCTCACTCGTCGCAGCATTTTCCGTCGATGAGGCGGCCTGATTCTGTGCTGATAATTGTCGCAACCCGTATAACGTTGCCAAAGCGATCGCCGCCAAAATAACCCCTACAATCACGTAGATTACAACATATCCTCGCTGGCGGTTCTGCTTCATACTATTATCTCCCTGATGTTACTAATACTTACTGTACCATATTGTCACCGCTCTCGTAAAGGGGTATACTAGCTTCATGATTATTGCGATTGATACTGGAGGCACAAAAACATTAGTCGGACGATTTACCGACAACGGCACACTAGAGACAACAACTCGGTTTGCCACCCCAACAGACATTACGGCGTATATCAAACAGGTCGTTGAAACCATCACCATGATCGCCGAGGGCGCACCTGTTACAGACATCTCGATCGGTCTACCCGGCACCGTCACTGACGGTGTCGCTACATATTGCATTAACCTCGGCTGGTGCGAGGTGCCCATCCGCGACCTCCTGGCCGATCACTTTCCTGACGCCCAAATCATCCTCGAAAATGATGCCAACCTCGCCGGCCTCGCCAGCATACGTCGCCTTGAACCACAACCAGCCTGCGGCCTCTACGTCACTATCGGCACAGGCATCGGCACCAGTATTATCCTCAACGGCACCCTCCACCCCAGCCTACGTAGCAGCGAAGCCGGTCATATGCAAATCGCATATCAGTCAACCATCGATTCGTGGGAAAACCTCGCTTCCGGACGAGCGCTCAGTCAACAGTTTGGTGAATTATCGGACGCAACACCGCCCGAAGCTTGGTTTGAGGCTGCCAAGAGACTCAGCTTAGGACTGCAGGCACTGATCGCTGCTATTCAGCCAAACGTTATCGTTATCGGCGGCGGTGTCGGCCGCTACACCGACAAATTCTCTGCATCACTAGCCGGACTTATCACCGAGAAACTACCGTCATTTATCACCTGCCCGCACATCGTTGGTGCAGCACACCCCGAGGAATCTGTACTCTATGGTTGCTACGATAACGCTATCGCCCATCGTTAAGCAGCTGGCCAGCGACTACCCAGAGTATCAGTTCCAGGCTGGCGATGTTTTTTCGTGGTCGCACCGTTCACGGACTATCACTTATATTAACGAGGCGTCACCAGCCGCTACCGCCCAGCTGCTCCACGAAACTGCCCATGCCATCCTAGGCCATCATCACTATACTCGTGACATCGACCTCATCGCCATGGAGCGCCAAGCCTGGGAGCTAGCTGTCCATCAGTTAGCCCCGCGCTATAACATTACTCTAACTATGAATGACGACGTCGTTCAGGATGCACTTGATAGCTACCGCAAGTGGCTACATGCCCGCAGCACGTGCCCAACATGTAGCGCTGTCGGTATAGAAATCGCCAAGCACCACTATCGCTGTCTCCACTGCGCTAGCAACTGGCGCGTCAACGAGGCTCGATCCTGCGAACTCCGCCGCTACCGCAAATAGCCCTCTACGAAAAGAGGGCTATCGCGCATTTTAAGCAACTTGGCTACGCGGCCAGTGTCACGTCGTCTTGGTCGTTGCCTGTACTGTTGATACCGTCGTTGCTGGATTAACGGTTGTCGTGGCCGTCGTCGTTACCTTACGCCGACGAGAAATGCGACCACCTTTAGCACCAGCGATCCGCGCCAGAGCTGGGTTTGCCGCAAAGCCACCGGTCCGTCCGTTCCGACCGCCCTTCGCGCCGATCTTGGCATAAAAGTCTGGGTCACGTGCTAAGTTTTTCGCTGCCGCTTTCATACCGCCAATTTTTGTACCTGCCATGTGAGTTTTCCTCCCTAATTAAAAGATTTCCACATCATCTACCATGGAAACCCTCGTCTTTATATATCACACATGATATGTGTTATGTATGCATATTATCATACTGCTCATACTTTGTCAACATTTACATAAGCTATTTTTATTGTGAATAAAATATTGCAATCAGCGGTTTACTTCGCTATAATGAGATCTGTCACACCTTGTGACGGCACCTGTTGGAGCTTAGAAATGATGAGTTCCACCACTCAAAAACCACCCTTTCTGCGAGATGGGTGGTTTTTGATTGTGAAAGGAATTTCGCCAATAGCTAAAATTGCCTACATCGAAAGTTACCCCGACAACGAGAAAAATACGTATACCCACCTTCAACTTTCCAACTATAAAGCCCGCGTCTATAGAGCTAGCTCAATGACAAAGACGCGAGGGGCCTGGCTATACCATCCTCACTTCAATACCGATTAATGCACCGCTAACAGCTGCGCCGCTGGCCCAGCACCAGCTGTCATCGCCACAAACTGTGCTCTCGTCCAATAGAGCTGTCCTAAGATCGGGTCATTAACATAGAACCCGAGCGGATCGTGCGGCTCACCGCGAACCCCAACAATGAGGCGTACATGCATCGGTATTGGCCCGCTGACCGTCCGACCTGACGGCGTCCTCCAACTATCAATTTTTGCACCAATCCGCCATACACCCCACGCAATGACTGGATTACCGTTATGAATTTGCTGTGCTACGAAATTCGCATTGGCACCATATGCCACTGACGTCCTGCGACCATACTGCCCAGCCGCCCGTGCCACCGGACCAGCATATACACCCCAGCCCGTTCCCGCACCTTGATTACCGTTTACGTCGCCCACAAACTGCGCATTCGGATCGTCCCACTCATTTGTCGCCTTGTCTCGTGGTCGTGGACGGTACCCAAAACGCTGCAAAATGTTCCAATCATTATCGTGCACACCACGATATGCCAAGGCCATACGCAGCGAGGCCGCTTCGCAGCTTTGGGCGTACGCCTGACGATAGAATGGTACGTTATTGAGTTTGACGACCCGTGAATTAGTTGTGAACGATGTCGTAATTCGCTCTACACTCGGCAGTCCAAATACTGGCTGCACGCCCGGCTCTACCCAAACCTGAACTTGCCGCTGAAAGCCCATATTGACCACTCGGGCAACCATCGTATTGCCACGCCAGGAAATACTCTGAACCGTACCAGATGAAACCCTGAGGCGATCCTGGGCGCTCTTGTGGTCAACCGCCTGATCAAAGGTTATCCGTACATCCTGCGCCGCTTGATCAACCGTGGTTCGCCACGGGGATGCCCCCACACCACGCACGTGCCCATTAGTGGTGAATGTCTTTTTTACTTCCTCAACGAGAACACCTCCACGAGCTGTCCGCAAGCCTTTAGGAATGGTGTATGTGTACGTTTTACCTGGCTCCAATTTATCCGCCTTGAATACGTACTCGGTATCGCTCCGCCACGAACCATTACCAGCCGTGTCAACCGCTATATGTGGCCGATCCTTTGCATCAATTGCTTCCTGAAATGTCAACTTCAATTCGTCTGATGGCGTCACTGAATGCTCTTTAATCGGTGACCCAATCGCCGGTAGTGGCGCACTCTTCACCGTAAAACGTTTTAGCTCTTCCTTCTGGGCTTTATCGTATAATTTGAAGGTGTACTGTGTATCAGGTGCTAATAAGCCAGCATATTTCCATGAAAATGTTTGATCATCAGACGACTCACGCTTCAGCTCAAGCGCTGGCTCGGTCGTCAATTCTAGATCGCGCAGTTTACTCGCCCGTGAGCCTAAACGCACCGTCAACGCCTGATCCATCGCGATCACTTCTTTGCCGTCCAGTGATGTCGTGTCCACTCGTGGTGCTTTTTGCGTCTTGAACGATACATCATGGATTGTTGCATCACCAAACAGCGAACGTCTCGCCCCCGGAAACGCCACGGTATAATTTGTATCAGCTGCCAGTGGTTGATCGGGCGTAAACTCCATCTCAAAAACGCCAAACAACTGTCGCTTTTCGCGCCACACGCCGCGCACTTCCGGCTTAATCTCTGGCCTCACCTCGCCAAGCTGTTGATTAAACTTCAGGCGAATCGGCCGGTCAATAGCCTGCAAATCCTCGTCGGACACGCGCTCAGCGCCGACATTGCCGCGCGTTGTGATAACAAACAGCACTCCAACTACTACCATCGCCAACGCAATGATACCACCACTAATAATAACCCACGATTTTGGCCGCCTTAACCAAGACGCACACATCGCCACAAATCCCCCATGCTCCGGCCTCAGGGACTCTGGCTGTTTTGTTTGTTTTTTATCCATTTCCCCATCATTATATCATACTTATGCTACTCGCAAGCGCCTCCGGCAAAAACGAAAAAAGACTCCCTATTCGGAAGTCTTTTTTATAATTCGGCACCGTGCTAGTTTCCCACTTTCGCAGTATAATCGCCGCTGGGGAGCTTAACTTCTGTGTTCGGGATGAGAACAGGTGTTTCCTCCTCGCCATGGGCACCGAAGGAGGGGGTTTAAAGCGCTTGGTTCCACATATACTCGCGTGGTGGGCCAAACCCCTTTCTTCGATGTCCAGTTTTCTGCACGGAATTGAATTGTTAATTGACCGGCACTTGTTGAAAAGCACCAATTACTAGTCAAGTCTACCTTATCCGCGAGCGTTATGCAAGCATAAACGCTAGCAGACAAGGACATAAAAAGGCAATGGGACTATTAGTACGCTTTAGCTCCATGTATTGCTACACTTCCACCTTGCGCCTATCAAACAGATAGTCTTTCTGTGTCCTCATAGGGAAACCTTATCTTGAGGTTAGTTTCGCGCTTAATATGCTTTCAGCGCTTATCTAGTCCGCACATAGCTACTCGACAATGCAGCAGGTGGCCACAATCGATACACCAGAGGTGCGTCCGCCCCGGTCCTCTCGTACTAGGGGTAGATCCTCTCAAGTTTCCTATCGTCCATACCGGATATAAACCGAACTGTCTCACGACGTTC
>CAUUMU010000018.1:0-16735 GCA_963546435.1 uncultured Candidatus Saccharibacteria bacterium | reverse complement strand
CCAACGATCGGAATACCGAGTCCCTCCGCCAACGTGTTTGCCACCGCACAGCCAATCCTCAGTCCCGTAAAGCTACCCGGCCCACGCATGATGCCGATACCACTGATGTGGTGAATGCCGCCGGTCTGCTCATCTAAAAATCGTAGCAGCCCCCGGGCCAAACCACGACCCGCTTCCCACGCTACCTCTCGCCGGCTATCGTCCTGAACAATCGTTAAATGGCACGTCATCGTCGATGTATCAAGCAGAATAATCATGCCAACTCCTCGTCCGCCGCGCTAATTGCCGCGAGGAGCGCCTGGCTCGTCGGCCCGCCAGCACTCAGCGTGACACGCCGCGATTGCTCGTCAATTGCTAGAATCCTCGCTGTCAGTCGATCGGCCGGCAATACCTGCTCGACGGCACCCGCCCACTCAACCACTGTCACGGTCTGTGGTTGCATGGTTACCTCGCGAATTTCCTCCGCCATGATACCCGCCTCACCCAATCGATAAAAATCATAATGGGCCAGCGTCAAGCCGCCCGGCGACTGGTACACACGGGAAATAGTAAATGTTGGGCTCTGCACCGGTTCAGTAATGTCGAGCCCCTTGGCAACACCTTTCGTTAGCGTCGTCTTGCCAGCGCCGATGTCCCCGATTAACTCAATAACTTCCCCACCCTTGAGGCTGCGCCCAATCACCTGACCCAGCCGCTGCATCGCTGCGGTACTGGTCATAATTTGGCTCATTTGCTGTCACTGCCGTCAGCTTCGGCCGCAGGGTGCGCCTTTCGGAATGGATTTTCGAACGTTGCTTGTGGCTGCACGACTGGCTCCTTGTGGCGGATCTCTGGCGTCTTGACAACGATATGTTCGTCAGTCACACGAACGATCTGCGAACGATGAATCAGCAGTTCAGTATCGCCAAAACTCTTGAGCAGCGGTCGCCGCACCCGAAGCTGCTGAATGACAAAATTACCGGCCTCTAGCGTATAGCCGATGACCTTACCGACCTTACGTTTTTTCCCGTCAATAACGTGCTTACCGACTAGTGCGAACTGAAATTCATACACTTCCTTGATCTTCAGGACGTCGCTCGGCATAATCAGCTCGTCCGCCGAATCAATGATCAGACCTAGCGGCCCAATTTCCCGCACATCGGCGATCCGTAGTAAACTCGGCGATTGATCAAGCGTCGGTCCCTCCAGCTCATACGCCACGATCGATAAATTGCGCGGGTCGATCACCGCCCGCGATGTCCGTGCCAGTTCCGAGCCGGTCTGTAGGCTCATCACCGGTGCGTTATCAAATCGTTCAGCAGAAATTAGCATACTTCTCACATTATAGCGATATCCACGCTATTCGGCAAACAGATTCGTCCGCCCCGCCGGCAGACTAAAATTGGCGTTGGCGGTATCGCGCGTGCGGAAACTGTTGATCTGGTCAATTGTCTTCTGGTCAAATCGCGTCGTCTGTTGTTGGATGGTATCTTCTTTTGGATTTGACGAGGCGAGCAGGCTGTAGAGCAGGAAAATTGCCACCGATACACCAACCACCACTGTCAACGTATAGAGAATAACGTGGTAGCGATGGAAAAACCGCGATACTAGCGTACCGATTTGTGAAATATCAGGTGAGTTTTTCATCGAACATATACCTCCACTTCTAAGGTTTGTGTATTCACTTGACCTGTCCCCTCAGTCTTGGACATACTGACACTAGCGATCTGCATCCGTGTCAAGTTCTGCTCAATTAAATGCATAAACCGAAGCAGCGCCATATAATCTGTTTTTTCGTTGAGGCGGACCGACACTTTCATGCTTTTTGGCCCGGCAGCGCTGTTTGAACCGGAGCTATTATTTGTACCCGAGGTGCCTGATGAACCCGAGTTTGACTTGGCTCCAGCCGAACCTGATGTAAAGGTGAACCCAGCGATGCCAACACCAGATTTATTGGCGTAGGCCGTGAGGTCATTGATAATTTGGTTCTGATACTGATACTGCTGCGTTTCTGCTACTAGCTGTTGTGCCTTGGCAACACTATCCTTATATTTCTCCATCTCTTTTTCCAGCCGCGCTAGATTCTGTACTTTAGCATCAACCGCTTTTGCCTCAGTCTGAATCTTAGAAACTTCCTCGGCAGTACCCTGCAGCATGGTGTAGCCAAAATAGACGACCCCTCCCATGCCGACCAAGATCAGTACCAGCGATAGCGCAAAGACGATCCGCATGGTCACCGCCGGTGTCATTTTTTCTCGTTTTCTCTCACTCATTGCTTCGCAACCTCCGGCACCATCGTCACATTAATTGTAATATTGATCGGATAGCCGTCCTTGTTTTCTTTCTCGGCCACCGCCGAGGCGAGATTAACATCCTTAAAGAGGCTTGACTGCTGAAAACTGTCCTTGAGCCGCAGCGCATCGCCATATGTTTTACCGCGTGCGTTGATAGTCATCGGCGTGCCGAGCTTCTTGCTATCTAGCGTCAACGTTTGCAAAATTGTTCCTGACGGCATCGCCTGAGCGATCTTGAGTGCTACCTTTGAATACCGCACATCTTTATCGAGAATCGCCTTGGCAATCTTGAGGTTTGCGCTGAACGATTCATAATCCTGCTGAACTTTTTGGTATTGCAGCGCTCGACGATTACCCGTCTCAATCATCTGTCGAGCAGTTGTCCGCGTGTGCGCCATAATAAAGTAGATGCCCGCTGTCGCCACGATGAGTAAGAAGCCGAGGATCAACGACACCACGCAGTAACGCCACAGTATCACATTTGACCGGCCAGCGATAATCTCGCGTTTAACTTTCGGCGGTAATAGATTAATCATGCCAAATCTCCTCCGCTCGCACCAGCGACAAACCAGCTGCCGTCATGAACCGCGGTCGTAGCTGTTTGGCCGGCGGTGCTAAATTATTAAAGTTCAGCGACTGCCACGGACTGGCCACTCGTGCTGGTAAGGTCAGCTCGCCCGTAAAGTACTCACCAAGCCCCGGCACGCTACTGCCGCTACCAACGATTAGCACCTGTTCAAGGCGCGATTCATCCGGGAAGCGATCGGTGTAGTAGCGGATAACTTTCTGAATTTCACCGATGATCCGCTGCAGGCTCGGCTTTAGTGCCTCGGTAATTTTTTCTTGGCGCGGGCCAGTGTTGAGGCCATTAAGCACCTTGAATTGGTGCGCCGTCTCAAGTGGTACGTTCAATTTTTTCGCGATGTCAAGCGTCAATGTATTGCCACCAATGTTTAGACCACCAGTCACGCGAATTGCCGCATCAAGAATAGCGATATCGGTCGTCGCCGGGCCGATGTCAACGATGACTGTCGGCAGCGACCCCTCTTTGGTTCGCTCAAGCAGTCGCGCCACCGCATTGATACTCGGCTCAATCATCGCCACTTCAATGCCACACGATTCAACAATTGCTAGCTGCTCGTCAACGATCTTTTGCGGCACCGCGCACATCAAGACTGATAAGTTCTCTTTGCCGCGCTTGATAATTTGATGATCAACATAAAGTGAATCGAGCGGCATTGGCACGTACTGTTCAACCTCGAGATTCACTGCCTCTTCAATCTTATTTTCCTGCTTGATCGGCAGCGCAAAGGTGCGCGCATACGTCTTGGTCGTCGGTAGTCCCAGCACCACGCGGTTACTGCCGAGCCGTCCGACAATATTTTTTTCAAACATTTGATTGATCTTGCCGCAGAGATACTCTGCCCGGTCATCGCTCTCGTCCTTCGCCGGATCCAGCTCAATTGCGCCGTATCCGTGCACCGTCATCCGTGCCATGTCGACTGACATTACCCGAACGCCGGCCTTGTTAATATCAAGCCCGATGATCGGCTTTGACTTGTAGAAAATATTTGCCACTATCGTTTGCCCACATCTCTTCTTTTTGTTAAGTATAGCATAAGCATCTTGAAAAACCAACTATCCTTTAATTTGATTTGCTAATCCAGTAATCGGCATCATCACCGCCGCCGCGATCAAGCCGACCATACCACCCATAAAGACGATCATCACCGGCTCAATCGTCGAGCTCAAACCGCTAATCGCCGCATCGACTTCTTCCTCATAAAAATCCGCCACCTTGACCAGCACCTTATCCGTCTGTCCCGTCTCTTCACCGACCGCCAGCATCTGGCCAACGATCGGCGGATAGAGATCTTCGCGCTCATTGATAATCCGCGACAAAACCTCACCATTTTTAATGCGCTTGGCAGCATCAAGCAGTGAATCTTGATATACCGTATTACCGACTGCCCGGGCCGTTACTTCCAGCGCCTCGAGTACCGACACGCCCGCACCGATTAGCGCCGAAAAGGTACGGGTAAACCGTGCCACCGCCACCTTGCGAATAATCTTGCTGATGATTGGCGCTTTCAGGACGAAATGATGGAACTTAACCTTGCCTTTTGGCGACTTGATATAGCGAAGAAGGACGTACACACCGCCAAATAATAACGGGAAAATAATATACCAAAAACTCACCATAAACTGACTGATACTCATCAGTATCTGCGTCAGCGCCGGCAGTTCTGCGTCCTCGCCCGCCAGATCCTTAATCGTCTTGCCGATCATTGGCAGCACGAAAATCATCAAACCAAAGAACGCCCCGATAGTGATGACGATCAGCACCATTGGATAGGTCATAGCACTCTTGATCTTCTTTTTCATTGACGAATTCTTTTCCTGTTGCAGAGCCAGCCGCTTCAAAATATCGTCCAAAATACCACCCGTTTCACCAGCCCGCACCATGTTCACATACACATCGCTGAAGGCCTCGGGGTGCTTACTCAGTGCATCAGCGAACGAGGCACCGCCTTCAATCTCCTTGGACACCGCGTTCAAAATCTCGCGAAAATGTGGACTCTCGGCGTGCTGCGCCATTGAGTTGAGTGACCTGAGAATTGGCACACCGGCAGACACCATGGTGCTAAGCTGCCTGGTAAAGCCAACCAGCTCCTCGGTCGGCACTGACTTCTTGCCACCCCCAAAGCGAAAACCTTTCTTCTCGTCACCAGCCTCCTTGAGGTCGACCAACCTCATACCCTGAGCTTGAATGAGCTGGATAGCACTGGCGCGGCTACTGGCTTCTAGCTCGCCGTTGATCGGCTGATTGTTATTTTTAGTTGCGATATATTTAAATTTTGTCATTTATTGCTCCCTTGTTGCTCTCAAAACTTCCTCTAGCGTTGTCACGCCACGCAGCGACTTGACGAAACCATCTGTCTGCATTGTCACCATTCCCTCAGTAATCGCCTGCTGCTGAATCTCATTACTGGTGGCATTGGCGGTGATCATCTTTTGGATTGGAATCGAAATACCGAGAACCTCGTAGATACCGACGCGCCCCTTGAAGCCGTTATGGCCGCACTCATCGCAACCCTCGGGATTTGGCCGCCATAAATATTGAATCGTCACGTCAGTCGAGCCGAGCGGTGTATTGCCACCAATCTTATCAGCCGCCGCCTGCTGCTCCAGCGCATGTAATCGCTGCATCGAGCCCTGTTTGAGATTAAACATCTGAACGATGTAGGCCAGCTCTCCGGCGTCCGGCACATATTGCTGACGACAATGCATACACAATCGCCGCACCAAGCGCTGGCCGATCACCGCCTTGACCGTCGAAGCGATCAAGAACGGCTCAATTCCCATGTCCAATAGACGCGGCAGACAAGTCGCTGCGTTATTGGTGTGGAGGGTTGAGAACACCAAGTGCCCGGTCAGCGCTGCCTGCACGCCCAGGTTGGCGGTCTCGCCGTCGCGAATCTCACCAACCATGATGATGTTCGGGTCTTGACGGAGCAGTGCGCGCAGTCCTGAAGCGAAGGTCATGCCGGCTTTTGAGTTAGTCTGGGTTTGGTTGACCCCGGGGATCTTGTATTCAACCGGATCTTCAATGGTCGAGATATTCACATCTGGCGTATTAAGTTCTGATAGCACACTAAACAAGCTAGTCGACTTTCCCGAACCAGTTGGCCCGGTCACCAAGATCATGCCATTTGGTTGCGCCATGGCGTCTTTAAGTGTACTCAGCGACAACCCCCAATAGCCGAGGCTATCGAGGGCAACTGCCTGGTTGGACTCGTCCAAAATACGCATGACGATTTTCTCGCCATCAGCGATCGGCAGCGTCGACACACGCAGCGCGTATTGCTTACCAGAAACCTTAATCTTGAAGCGACCATCTTGCGGCACGCGGCGTTCGTCAATTTTTAGATTTGACAAAATCTTGATACGACTAACCAGCGCACCTTGGACATTGCGCGGCAATTTATTCACTTCCTTGAGCACACCATCAATTCGGTAACGAACCTGGACGAAATCCTCGCGCGGCTCAATATGGATGTCTGAAGCACCCGACTTGATAGCATATTCCAGCAGCAAGTTAACCGTCTGGGCGATCGGCGAATTCTCAGAAATCTCCTCCTCAGAGACGTTTTGTGAGTCTGACTCAGCACCGCTCTGGATTGACACCACCTCATCCAGCTCATCAGTAATATTACCGCGATAATTCTCCAGGCAGTCAAGAATGTTATTTTTTGTCGCCAGGAACACCTTGATGTTGTAGCCAATCTCTTTCTGGATGAAGTTCAGCGCCTGCACATCATCCGGATCTTCCATCGCCAGGCTCAAGACGCCATTATCATCAGCTGCGAACAATACGACATTATACTGGCGAGCGATGTGCTCAGGGATACGCTTGAGAACGTCATCAGGAATATCCTTTGGCTCAATGGTCACAAACGGCACATTGATGTATTCGCCAATCTTTTGCCCGAGCTGTACCTCGCTCAGGATTTTGTGCTCCAAGATAATCGTCTGCAACGAATGGTGCGTACGTTCCGCCTCCATCTTTAACTCGGCCAGCTGTGACTCAGAAATTACCTCACCCTGGCGCAAAATCTTCTCAATACTACTGTCAGAAATGCGCATAATTACCCTTATGCTTGAGTATAGCGCATATCGTATGGGAGTTCAATAAAAAGAGAAAAAGTAGTACATGTTACAATATCAGACATGAACGATTCAGTAATTTCAGCAATCCTTTTTGATGTTGGTGGTGTACTTGTAAGTGACTACGACATCCAAAGTGACCTGAGAAACGCCCTGCATAACCCCGAACATTTCGACCAACAATGGCCAAAAGCTTTGCACGACTACGAAAGCGGTTTCATAGACGAGAACGTGTTTCTACGGAGGCTAGGTTGTGATCATCCATCCCCAGAGCAATACGACCGGCTAACTCGTGGCTTCCGTGATCATCAAGTATACTTCCAAAATGTCATCACATTTGCACGTTCATTGACGACGCATGGACTACAGATCGGTATCCTCAGCAATGCTATGCCGAGCCACTCTGCTATCTTGCGGCAAGCAGGTATCTATGACGGTTTTAGGCCGTGTCTTTTATCGTGGCAGATTGGTCACCACAAACCTGAACGGGGTGCATTTACATCTGCCCTCTCAGCATTAAACCTATCTGACCATCCAGAGCGCGTACTATTTATTGACAATCATCAAAATAACCTCGACGCAGCAGCGGCTTGTGGCATGCATACCCTCCTCGCAATGCGCCAAGCAACACAAGCGCAAACTGAGCAAACGATCATTATGGGAATAACCGATAAACTACTGTCCCTTGGCGTTGTGCTATGATCAGCGATTATCACCCCGCCCGTGCAGCTGCTGGCGGGCTTGGCGGCTGGCGAGCTTTTGGTTGTTCATCCGGGCAACTTCCTCGAGGCTAGAACCGATCAGGTGCGCCACCGCATTGACATACCACAACACGTCGCCTAATTCTTTGAGAATTTCCGTGCGGTCATCGTCTGTTAATATGCCCTGCTTATCGCGAACCAGCTTTTTGAACTTTTCAGCCACTTCACCCGACTCGCCAACCAATCCAAGCACCTGCGCCATCAGCCGCGCATCAACGTCCCCATACTCATGCGTACCGATCAGTGTCGCGATGGCTTTCTTGGCATACTCATCAATTGTCATATGTTTCTCCTTTCAATTACCTCATTTAATTCTGCCACAAATTCCTCAAAAAAGAATGGATCGCGGAAAAACGTCCGTGCCACGATTTGCTCAACCGCCGGTGCTAAGTCATAATCGGCCAATCGATGCGGACGAGCCCATACGAATTCTTCGCCCGGCACAATATCATTCGTCTCACTATAGAACACATGCGCCAGCGTTGATGACAATATCTCCCCCTCGACAAGGACGCGAATATAACAATCACCTGCATGGGTTAGCGGCAGCTTATCCACCGCCAATTTCTCGCGCGCCTCCCGCTGAGCGGCGGCCAAGACCGACACGTCATCAATATGTAGCTTGCCGTACGGCAGCGTCCAGGTGTCGACATGCGGCTGCTTAGTGCGCCGCTGGAGCAATACGTCGCCATTAGCATTCTGGATGATAATCATGGTAATAATTTTTGGTTGGGTACGAATTTTGAGCGATTTAATACTAACTCTATCGACGTACGACAACCCCTCCCGCCCCAGACAGTATCCATCATCCGTCTTGATGACGAATCCTCGCTTCTTCAATATATTTAAGTGGTAGGTATAGAGATTAGTATCGACTTTTGGCGGCCGCATATCCCGAAACCGTGCATATTTCATATGCATCAACACACCAAGAATATGCTTCTGAATATGATGCTCGGGGATAAATTGGTCAATCATAGTTGAGTCAAATTATACTTGCTATTCATACTAGTAATTCTACACTACAATCACTAGTGTCATCAACACAACTAAAGGAGCGACGCTTATGTCAATCGAATCACTCATCCACACACCCGAATTTGAAGGGAGATTGCCCGTAGAGACTGAGCGTAAATTCATGGCTATCTTTCCGGAAAAACTCACCGATCTACGCAAAGAAGCTGAGCCGATTGAACAGTTTTATCTATCGCACCCAGACGAACCATTCAGCCTACGACTCCGTTCAACCCTTAAGCGTGATACCGGCAAGCTACATTACGAAGCAACCCTCAAAGACAATGGCTTCCGGAGTGGCGATGGTCTGCGTCGGCTAGAGGTGACGACTGAGATTAGCCCCGAGTTATATGAATACTACCGTAACGACGAGACACCAATTATCCGCAAACTACGCGCCGAACCGCTACCCGGTGTCGTTATTGATTTTTTCGAAAACGACGGCCTAGTACAAGCTGAATTAGAAGATAATGGATCATGGCAACAATTTACTGACCAGTTTGGTAATATATTCATGGAAGTGACCGGTGAAATAATGGCTACCAGTGAGTGGCAGGCGCACTACGACTTCCGACGACAACACGAGGGGCGGGAGGCGCTGTCAATTCAGCCGGAGCTTGACATTGATACTATTGTTTCTGATATTCTCACCCCTACCGCAAACTCTCCGCGCATCATCCATATCGCTGGCCGTAGTGGCTCTGGTAAATCAACCATCGTCAAACAACTCCGCAAGCAGCTGGATGAGCTCAACATTAATTCAATTACTATGTCAACTGATGACTACCACCGTGGCGCAACCTACCTTTATTATTATAATGATCGTCAGGAATGGCAGCACTGGGATGACCCGTTTGTATACGACACCGAAACGATGGCCATCGACCTACAAAACCTTATTAATGATAAGGAGATATACCACCGCCACATGAATTGGCAAACTGCAGAGCCCTGTATAGCGGGTACACTTAGTCCAGCAGAAGTAATTATCGTTGAGGGGATCTACGCCAAATCACCTGATATTATCACCGATAATAGCCTCGTCTACGAAATACCAACCCCAATCGCCACCTGTATTGGTCGGCGTATCCTGCGCGACCTTAACGAACGCCCGCAATTTTGCGACCCCTCGGAAAATCTACTCTATTTATTGAGTGAGGCCGAGCCAGCATATCGTGCTCAACAGCAACCAACCAATGCCTGAGGGGATGAGGGCTCACTTTGGCTTTCATTAATCCGATGGTCGACTGCTCGCACAAACCCAATCGCCTTCCCCTCGCCAACCCACCGCTGCTCGTAGGTTGTCATGATCCGGGCATCGCTCTCCTCATCAAGTCGCTCCGATTCATGCAGATCAAACATTAGCTCCCGAAGCTGCCAGCCAGCCACCACCAGCTGCTCCAAGCTCCAACAGAAAAAGTCGTGATCATCGTGCTTGAGTAGTAGCTCGCCGCCCTCATCAAGCAACTTTGCGTACTGCGTTAAAAAATGCGGGTGCATTAAACGCCGACCGCTGGAGCGCTGGCGTGGAAACGGATCGGGGAAAGTGACCCACAACTGACTGAGTGATCCAGCCTCACATAACTCACCCAGCTGATCCGCCCGCGCCCGCACAAACCAGATATTCGTGAGGCCACGCCGCTCGGCCGCACGTGCCCCTTTTTGCAATCGATCGGCCTTGACATCGACCGCCAGAAACCGCTGCTCGGGATGTCGCGCCGCCAGCTCGACACTAAACAGTCCCGTTCCAGCACCAATCTCCAGTACATCAATCGGCCGCGGCGTCCACTCATCATACTCAAAACAAAGTGGCGAATTGTTAAATAATGCAAATTTATACTTCTTGCGTCGCCGGGTGATAACGAATTGATTTGGATCGACAAAACTCATACTTTTCATTATACTAAACTCATGATGGATACGCTTATCAAGCAACTGTTAAATTCGTCGCGCGTTGACGAGTGGATGATTGAACACGGACTGGGCTGGCTGGTGAGCGAGCGGATGGTTGAGACAGTCAGCATCGTCATCGGTGCGGTTATCGTTTATTATTTTGGCCGCATGTTTATCACCTGGGCGATCCGTTACACCATCCACTCCACTGCCAAGCACCGCTCGTGGCACCGCAAAGATATCGAAAAGCGCGAAAATACCCTGACGCAGCTGATTCGTAGTTTTTGGCGCATCACCATCATTGCCTATATCGCCGCCATGGTCGCCAGTAAGTTATTCTACTTTGACTTGTCGCCACTATTTGCCAGCGCCGGCATCATCGGCGTGGCGCTCGGGTTCGGCGCGCAGTCACTTGTCAAAGATTTTCTGGCCGGCATTTTTATCATCGCTGAAAATCAATATCGCGTCGGCGACATCGTTGATGTCATGGGTGCGAGCGGCACTGTCGAGCGCGTCGGCACCAGGTCAACTGTACTCCGCGATGCTGACGGTAATGTGCACTACTTACCAAATGGTACCATCCAGCATGTCATCAACAAAACGATGGGGTATAGCATGTCGCGCTTTACCTTGCAGCTCGATCCAAGCACCGACATCAGCCGCGCCGCTGATATCATCAACGAGACCGGCCAGCAATTGAGCAAGGAAAAATCTTGGGACAAGAAAATTATTGAACCGCCAAAATTTGTCTCCGTCGGCGATATCACCGGCCGCTCGGTCGAATTGATCGTTGCTGGTAAGGTCCAGCCATCCGATCAATGGGCGGTTACCTCAGAGATGCGCCGCCGGCTCCTCAAAGAATTTGAAAAACAAGAGATCGAGCTAGCTGTTATCCCAACAGCGATAACGCATAAAAAGTAATATAACTCACTCTGACGAACCGTCTTGACCCTGTGTCGTCGTACCGCCCGCGCCGTTGCCGCTACCACTGACGCCCAGCTGATCATCACTCAACACATCGCTGGCAAACGCCCGCGCACCATCGGCTTTCTTTTCTTCTTGCTTATATTTTTGCAGAAAATCATCCAGCACTTTGCCCGTCACCTCACCCTGCGCCTCAAACATGTCTCGATTATGATTATTGGAATTATCAATCTGCGCTCGATACGGTACATAATCTGGCCGACTCAAGTCCACTCGAAAAGCATCTGACGAGTAATACAAGTGCATCGAAATGCCAACGAGCACGATCGACACCACGATCACGCTAATTACCATCGTCGGTAACTTATGCTGCATAATTAACCTGGCCATCCGGCGACCGAGTCGCTTAAACTTATCCACGACCACCTCCGCCCGATAGCTTCACTTTGAGCTGCTCTACCGCCACGCGATAATCCGCTGCCAGTTTACTCATCGTCGTCACCGACTCACTGACCTGTCGACGTGCGTCGCGCGTCTTGATCAGCTGTGCGTAAAATTCGCCCGGTTTGTCGGTACAATCTGTCTTGACCAACGCCGTCAAGTTGGACTCATACTCATTGTACTGCTGGGCAAACGCCTTGCGCGCCTCCTCGTAGTCGCGAGCGATCATCACCATCCGCGAGCTATCGATCTGCGCTAGCGCTAAGCGGCTATTTAGTTTAGCGATGAGATTAGTCGAGATCGTGTTATATGCTTGGCCGGCGTTAACCCGCAGCAAGGCGTCGTTATGTTGAATCCGCTGCAATGTTGAACGAATGGACTGGCACTGACTACGGATCAGATGGAACGGCGGCGAACTCGGCGCAGTCTGCGCCACAGCAATACCCGACCGTATCATTACGGCGGCCAGGCTAATACCGCACACAAAAAACGCGAGACTACGAAGATGTTTCATCTTTTTTATTATCTCGCGTTTTTGCGTTTAGGTCAAACTGCTACTACGACTTCTTGAAATGCTTCTCGGTATCGGCCTTGACGGTACGAGCGGTTCCAGTAACGACATCGCCAACTTTTTGAGCGCCTGCCTTGACCGCTTCAGCACTGTCTTTAGCGGCGGCCTGGGCTTTTTTGGCAGTCTTGACAGTGGCAGTTTTTAGCTCGCCAGCTTTTTTCTTGATGTCAGCGCGAGTTTCCTTGCCACTTTTTGGTGCGGTCAAAATACCAGCCGCGAAACCAGCCACTGCGGCGCCGAGAACTGTTAATGCTTTTTTCATATATATCTCCTTGTTTGTTTCTATTAAATTAATATATGGAACAGATTGACTATTTTTTGCGAAAGAGTTGCACAACTTCAGTAAATAATTTTACTGGAGACAACCACTCAGTCGCTTGAGCGATGTTAGACACCGCCGCTTCAGCTTGGTTGACGAGGCGCTTGAGCTTCGTCAGCAGTGAAATTATTACACCGAACAAGACGATAATCGTCACCGAGTGAATAATAATCACTACGGTCATCAGTATAATAACTGTTTGCATGTCTTCCATACCTTTCCTTTGTTACTGTTTATGTTTGTCGTATTGACTGTGGCTATGATAGCATAGGCAGTTTGAAATGTCAATAGCTTAGCACTCTGTCCTGTTACTCTGTGGTGATGAGACCATCTTGCCGCAAGCCATCCAGTGCCGCCGCAAATCGTGGATCGTCCTGTAAATCAGCGGTGATTTCAGCGAGTGACTGCCCACCAACATACCGACGCAAAATCTCACCCCGCATCTGGCGAAGACTGCCGGTAAATTGTGATTGCTTAGTGTGATGACGGCTAGCAGACAATTTGCCCTTACCCTGAGCCTTCAGCTCACTGCCATAATCCATCAGCGCCCAAAACCACTGGCGCGGCTGGGCGCAGTCCATCGTCTGCTCGATGATGGGCAGTATGTCACGATCCGCTACCGCCGTCTGGTTGGCAAAGAAATGATTGAGGTAGACGGTGCGAATATTGGTTTCGATGAATGGTGTTGGCACTTGGTAGGCATAGTTCATGATGGCACCAGCGGTATTGACGCCAATACCCGGCAATGCAACGAGTTCATCTAGTGTAGTCACCGGGGCGCCAGCGGCGATGGCTTGTGCTGTTTGGTGGAGATATCGAGCGCGGCGGTTATAGCCCAACCCCTGCCACGCACGCAGTACTTCTGTTAGCTCAGCGGCTGCCAGTGAATCAATATCCGGAAACGCTGCGGTAAACTCTTTGAACTTCGTCAATACGCGAGCAACTTGTGTTTGTTGCAACATCAATTCACTCACTAATACATAGTAGAGCGTTGGCTGATCACGCCACGGCATCGGCCGGTACAGTTCACGGCCTTTTTGGTGGATCAACTCCCGGAAATCATCATTCGTCATTACTCTAGTATACGTGAATCAACCTCACAAAGACTAATTGTGCTATAATGGCACGGTTATGAAGATACTTTTTAGACGATATATTTCAGAATTTGTATACGGAGCAGTTGATGGCACAGTCACAACCTTTGCCGTAGTGGCAGCTTCGGCCGGAGCCGGTATTTCCAGTGCAGTTATCCTCATTTTGGGCGTTGCAAATTTAATTGCTGACGGCTTTTCAATGGGTTCTAGTGCTTACCTGGCAGCCAGCGCCGAACACGAAGAGCCAGCCCGCGATACACAAAAGCGAGCCTCTCCTAAAATCATCGGCGCAGTCACCTTCCTGGCTTTCGTCGCCGTCGGTAGCGTACCGGTGCTGCCTTACCTGATTGATGTCGTTGCAGGCTCAAAAGCACCAAGTACCACCTTGTTTTATGTCAGCTCCACACTAACAGCAGTCGCTTTCCTGACAATTGGTTTCATTAAAGGCAAGGTTGGCAATCAGTCCCCATGGCGAGAAGCCACCGTCACCCTGCTACTGGGGGCAGTCGCCGCTGGACTGGCGTACTTTGCCGGTGATGTATTGGCGGCGTGGTTGGGCGTTCAGTTATAGCCTCGAGGCCACCACTTCAACAAAAAATCCCGATAACCCGGCGCGAGTTTGTCGGTAGCTTCAACTTCTGTCCGCGTCAACCAGACTGGTCGCTCCTCACCGCCATCACACGCTCGGTCCGGTAGTTCAATGTTACCGTCAACCGTGGCCGTGTAGCCAAGAATAATTTTATGGTCTCTTACGGTACCGCCCTGTGGATCGCGCACATAAAAATCAGCTGGGGTCGCATCAATTGTAACGCCCAGCTCCTCGCGTAATTCCCGCCTCAATGCCACGTCAGGCGTTTCGCCAGCGTCAATATGCCCGCCCGGCAGGCCAAAACCATCATCGCGCGGATAATACATTAGCAGCGCCCGCTTGCCATCACTACTATACAGCGCTACTTTTACACTAACTTCGTGTCGATCATACATTATATATCAAAACTTAATCATACCAAGATGCGGTCAATACCGAAAGCGTGGCTAACGTGTAATTGACCGCCCTAAAGCTTAGTACGACCACTGGTGATTGACCGATAACTAGCCTCAAGCCTCAACAATCACCGATAGTCGCATCGCTGTCATTACTAGATCCAAATCACCTTTGCCCCCCTTCGTTATATTGCTTTTTGGATGGACATTATCGTTTATAACGTCCATTTATAGCATATCAGACACGAGCTATAGCCAGCAAATCACTTCGACTGCCTCGTCTGTTTTTTAGCTATTTGCTCAAAGACACCATCGCCCAAGAGATGCCGTGCGTAGAAGAGAACTCTCGCCAATTTACCAACAAGATACCGACGTCGTGGATGCTTACTCTCAATAACTGTCGCTACTGTATACGCGACCACGCTAGGTGGTGACATGGTCCTATATGACTGAGATAAGTTGTGCGATATTGCCTTTGCCACGCCGCTATAGGCACCATTTGACGAATAACGAGTAAGCGGCTCTTCAGCTAATTTGTAGAAATTTGTAGCGATCAAGCCAGGCTCAACTATCACAAGCTTGATGTTGTATTCCTGCAGCTCTAGCCGCAAGCTATCGGAAAACCCCTCGATAGCGTGCTTTGAAGCATGATACCAGGCACCGAGCGGAAAATACACTCTGCCTCCAACCGATGACATATTAATAATCAAGCCCGAACCCGCCTCTCTCATGCTAGGCAGCACAAGCTGCGTCAGCCTAGCCAACCCAAATACATTCACCTCAAACTGCCTGCGGGCCTGTTCAATTGGAACGTCCTCTACCGCCCCCAGTAATCCATAGCCAGCATTATTGATAAGTACATCTATTCTTCCCTGCTCGTCACAAATCTTTTTTACCGCAGCCTCAAGTGATTTTTCATCTTTCATATCACCTGGTATTGGCCGAAGGCCTTTAATTTCTTGAAGCACCTCACTATTTCGAGCAAATCCGTACACCATGTGGCCTTTCTGCAAAAGCAGCTCGGCGGTTGCTCTTCCGATACCGCTGGATGCTCCAGTAATTAACACTACTTTATGATTTGAATTATACTTTTTTCTACTCATAATAGTAGTATAATCTATGGAGTATACTCTATAGTCAATAGGTAATGATGAGGGAGGTTTTACCATGCTAATTCATCAACTTTCCAAAAAATCTGGTGTTTCTATTGACACCATTCGTTACTATACAAAACTCGGTATTTTACCGGTAACACAACGTCCTGCTGGAAGCCGCAGTTATTCAGACTACGACGAGAGTGCACTCGAGTACCTCACGGAAATACGCCTCGCTAAGTCAGCAGGCTTTACGCTGATGGAGATCAAGCAATACATCAAGGAATGGAACGACGGACAGATTACACCGGATACGGCTATTGATATATTGCATAAAAAGATTGCGATGGTACGAAAGAAAAAGTCTGAGCTTGATGCAATAGAGACGATATTGAAGAGCAAGATAACACAGCTCCACTCCTAGCTACATTGCCATAATTGAGCACTCTGCTACCTACTTTGGGGACTATTCCAGCCCCAATTCCTTTAGCTGCGCTGGGTCAACCGTTGACGGCGAATCCATCATCACGTCAACGCCCGAACCGTTCTTTGGAAAGGCTAATGTTTCGCGGACATTGGTTTCGTCAATGAGCTCCATGAGAATGCGGTCAACACCAAAGGCACAACCAGCGTGTGGCGGCGCACCGTATTTGAAGGCGTTTAGCATGGCGCCAAACTTTTCCTCGACGTAGCTTTCAC
>CAUUMU010000017.1:0-17129 GCA_963546435.1 uncultured Candidatus Saccharibacteria bacterium | reverse complement strand
CAGACCTGCTCATTCATCAAGGAGAACAGTTGATATTACGCGTAATAGAAATTACTTGGCAAGTATAGCATAGATCGCCGAGCGGGGCAACAACATAACGAAACATCCACCCGAGTAGGCTTTACTCGAGTGGATATTATAATATTCTCACCTGCGGAATAATCTTATCAGATCCCCTTCTCTTCTAAAAACCGAATGCGCCGCTTTTCAACTAACAATATCGCATACGCTGCTGACGTGCGAAGAGCTTGTTCTCTAGCTGCTTTGCCCACCTCATCTAGCCCTGTAGGAGTCTCGATTGTGCGTTGAGTCTTATCAACAATCTTCATAATGGTGTGGTCGAAAACCTCATTAATATCTGCTATTCCTAGCATTTCTTTTACTCTGTCGCTTTGCTCTTGTCTGATCTTTTTACCCATATCCAAATACTATCATACATGACTATATTTGTCAAATAAGACCCCCGGCTCACCGCGCCAGTAGATACAAACAAAAGACAAGGGCTGTAGAATGATAATAAACTCAATCGATAACCCTTGTCTTGGCATTGTGGCATTGCTGGTTTATTTGTTGCGCTTCTCGATGATTTCCTGCGCCACGTTTGGTGGTACTTCCTCGTACTGCGCGAGCTCCATGGTTGATGCAGCACGGCCCTGTGACATCGAGCGGATGTCCGAGGTATAGCCAAACATGTTTGCCAGCGGTACGAAAGCTTTGACCAATTTGGCGCCGCCCATCAAATCTTCCATAGCGTCGATACGGCCGCGGCGTGAGTTCAGGTCACCGATGATGTCGCCCATGAACTCTTCTGGAGTGGTTACTTCAACTTTCATGACCGGCTCGAGTAGAATTGGTGTTGCTTGCTTGATACCTTCACGAGCTGCCAAGCTACCTGCCAATGAAAAGGCTAGCTCCGAGGAGTCGACATCGTGGTACGAACCATCGTACAGCGTTGCCTTGACATCAACCACTGGATAGCCAGCGATAACGCCGCCTTCCAAGGTTTCCTTGATACCCTTCATGACAGCCGGGCGATATTCCTGAGGAACCACGCCGCCCTTGATCTCGTCGATGAATTCAAAGCCCTTGCCTGCCTCGTTTGGCTCAAAACGTACCCAGACGTCACCATACTGACCGCGGCCGCCGGACTGCTTGGCGTGCTTGCCTTGGACTTCGGCGCGGCCCTTGATTGACTCGCGGAAGGCCACCTGCGGTTCACCGATATTCGCTTCAACCTTGAACTCGCGCTTCATGCGGTCGATCAAGATATCCAGGTGTAACTCACCCATGCCGGACATGATGGTCTGGCCGGTTTCTTCATCAGTGTGAATGCGGAAGGTTGGGTCTTCCTCGGCCAAACGCTGCAAAGCCAATGCCATCTTTTCTTGGTCTGCCTTTGACTTTGGCTCAACGGCGATGGACACTGGTGGCTCTGGGAACTCGATGCTTTCCAGGGCAATTGGGTGCGCTGGGTCGGTCAAAGTATTACCGGTACCGGTGTTCTTCAAACCAACCACCGCAGCGATGTCGCCAGCAGCAATCTTGTCGATATCCTCGCGCTTGTCAGCATGCATACGCACGATACGGCCGATGCGCTCTTTGTCACCAGTGGTGGTATTCAAAACATAGCTGCCTGAATTCAAGACACCTGAGTAAACGCGGATAAAGATCAGCTTACCAACAAATGGGTCGGTGGCGATCTTGAACGCTAGGGCGCTCATCGGCTCTTTCTCATCCGGCTTGCGGCTCACCTCGTCGCCAGTCTTTGGATTCTTGCCCCAAATTTCGTCAACGTCCAGCGGGCTTGGTAGGTAATCAACCATGAGGTCAAGCAGCTTCTCCACGATGACACCGCGCCCGTCACCGCCGGTCACCAGGTAGAAGTCGCCAGCCAGCACCCGCTTGCGCAGCGCCATCTTCAGTTCATCAATAGTAATCGCTTCCTCGCCCTGATCGAGGAATTTCATCATCAATTCGTCGTCGGCTTCGACGGCATTTTCTACCAGCAGGGCGCGGGCGTTCTTGGCCTTCTCCAACATGTCGGCTGGGATTTCGCCAACCTTCAACTCGTGATCGGTATAGTCATCATAGGTGTAAGCCTTCATGTCGATGAGGTCAACCACACCGTTGATGGTCTTTTCAAAGCCAATTGGGATGTGAATCGGGAAAGCTTGTTTACTCAGGCGATTGTGAATCGACTCCAGGGATTTCCAGAAGTCACCACCGGTCTGGTTGATCTTGTTAACGAAACAAATGCGCGGCACGCCGTACTTGTTGGCCTGGCGCCACACCGTTTCGGACTGCGCTTCAACGCCCATCTTGCCATCAAACACGGTCACTGCACCGTCAAGAACACGCAGCGAACGCTCCACCTCAGCGGTAAAGTCGATGTGCCCCGGTGTATCGATAATATTGATCTTGTGGTCTTTCCAGAAACAAGTCACCGCCGCTGAAGTAATGGTGATGCCGCGCTCCTTTTCCTGCGCCATCCAGTCGGTGGTGGCGCCATCGCCGTCACCCTTGACCACGCCAATTTTGTGAGTCAAGCCAGTGCGGTACAAGATGCCCTCAGTTGTCGTCGTTTTACCGGCATCAATATGGGCAATGATACCAATATTTCTAAAGTTTTGTAATGGAACGTTTGCTGCCATTTGTCTTTCCTTTGTTAAAAATGGTTATTGTTCGAGATTCTCCGGAGCTATTTTGACGCACCAAAAAACTACGCTTGAGCTGTATTATAGCAGACGATTGGCGTTTTGTGAATGAGCCTCATCTTACCGCGGAATTTGACTACGACCTGATTGAATCCATTGTATTCCCTTGGCTACTAGTAGATAATCTCTGTTTTGAGCGTCAGACCGACCAAGGAGCGTTGCACGCACCATCATCACCAAAGAATTGTAGCCTTCGGGATCCGTGATAGCCTCTAGGGAGACAGACTGCACATGCATCGCACCCTTCGCCTCTAATCCAACCCACCCCTCGTTGCGAAAAGCGGGGCCCATATACGTAACGTCATACGGCATATATGGATCAAGCGAAGCCAGTACCTTGCAGTGAATGTTTATCGCCTTAATCACTCGATTGAGGTCTCTATTTGACAATCGCCCAAAAGGAATTTCATCAATCGGAACATCTGCTAGCTCCCTGATCATCCGAGCTGAGTCGATACAATTATTGTTTGGATCAACTGGTTGTATATTATTCAGGTAGTCAAGGACTTCAGGCGTGTACAGCTGTAAAATAGCCTTGGCCTGTTCAATATCCATCAGCTGCGGAAACTGGATAAGGACATCTAGCGGAACAACATATTGAGTCGTGGTATCCCCTGGTGTTACGCCAAGACCACCAAGTGCAATTTCTGGATCAGATTTATTCGCGACAATCAGGCAACCGGCACACTGGAGTTCATGATCTTCAATATATACGTACTCTTTTCCGTTTTTGGTGTATTGTTGCACCCATCCGCTTACCGTCATCAGCTGGCCTATAAACCCAGCAAATAGTTCTTGGTTAATCTGTGCCGTAGCTTCTGGATACTGATTAGGATTGAGCTTTCGAATGCCAGCCGTTCGTTCTCGAGCCAGACGGAGAATAGTGACAACTTGCTGATTGAAAACAGCCTCATTGAGTAACGCAAGGTTCTCGGGCAGTGGAGCGGCAGACGGGCTAGATTCAGTCATCATCTCTTAATCATACGGCGTAAAAGCCAACTGACGCAACCATAACCGTAAAGCTCTTAGCGATAATTCACACACTGCAGCGGCGTGTCATAATCATTTTCACGCACCAGGCTAATGACTTTCTGCAACTCGTCTTTTGAAGCAGAAGTGACGCGGACAAGGTCGCCTTGGATTTGTGGTTTGGCTTTTGGCGCGTTGGTGCGAATGTCGGCAGCGATGCGCTTGGCGGTCGGCTGATCGAGACCCTGTTTGAAGGGAATTTCCCATGTGGTTTTGAGGTTTGAGGTGACCTTTTCTTTGGTGAGGTCGAGGACTTTACTCGACTGACCCCGAGCCGCCAATTTCTTACGCACGATATCCAGCACCGCATCAACCTGCCACTCATTATCACCAGTGAGTTTCAGACCTTTTTTATCATCCAGCCAGTCAATCCCAGCATTCGTTCCCTTAAAATCGTACCGCCCTTGGATCTCTTTTTCTGCCTGCATGAATACGTTGTTCAGCTCGGCTTTGTCAATTTCTGACACGATGTCAAATGAAAAACTTGCCATTTACCCCTCCTCGTTTTCCTCATTATAACAAAAATCGCCCGTTTTCCAGAGCGATTTCTGAGTTTACATTTTCCCGACAATTAGCCGCGAGCAAAGTGTGCAAAGGCGCGGTTGGCTTCGGCCATCTTATGGGTGTCTTCCTTCTTCTTGAAGGCAGCACCAGCTTCGTTGTAAGCGTCAACGATTTCCAATGCTAAACGCTGTGAGTACGGCATACCGCTACGAGCGCGGGCTGATTGTACCAGCCAGCTAAACGCGTAGTGCAGCTGACGGTGTCCCTGAACTGGGAATGGAATCTGGTAGTTGGCACCACCGACGCGGCGGCTCTTCACTTCAAAGTTTGGACTGACGTTTTTCAAGGCTTTCTCAAACACTGCCAATGGATCTTCTGAATCCAATTTTTTAGCAGCAGTTTCCAACGCAGTGTAAACAGCCCGCTCAGCTGCCAACTTCTTGCCGTCCAGCATTGACTTGTTGATCAAGCGCTGCACCAACACGCTTTGGTAGCGGCGGTCAGGTTGCAATTGGCGTTGTAGTTTCTTGGTAACTTTACGAGGCATGATTACTTATCCCCTTTCTTGGTACCGTACTTCGAACGGCCCCGCTTGCGGTTGTTGACACCCTGGAGGTCCAACGCACCGCGGACGATGTGGTAGCGCACACCCGGAAGGTCAGGCACACGACCACCGCGGATCAAAACCACAGCATGCTCCTGCAAGTTGTGGCCTTCACCACCGATGTAGGCCCAGACTTCGTAGCCGTTGTTTAGTTTCACGCGGGCAACTTTACGCAAAGCTGAGTTTGGTTTCTTTGGTGTCTTGGTCGTCACACGCACACAAACACCACGCTTGAGCGGTGCATTTTGGTCGTAGTAACGCGTTTTCAGGGCGTTGTGAATGCGACCCAGTGCTGGCGACTTGGACTTTTTCTTAGCCGTTTGGCGCGGTTTGCGCACCAATTGGTTGATTGTTGGCATCCAATTTCTCCTTGGTTGATTTACTAATGATGGCGATTTCGCCTGGTGGCTCTAGCAAGCTGGCGCGCAATTTTGCACATAAAAACCAGCTTCTCTTAGCGCCTACGGATTGGATTCAGCAACTCCGCCCCGTGTCTATACCTTTTCTGCCGAGCATGCAGCCTGTACACATTCAAACCACCGCGCGCCCCGAAAAGAGGAAACTCTGGGAGAATTATAGCACAGGTTCAGTCGATACTTCAAGTGGCGGCCCTCTTTAGATCTCTTACACGAGGAATACGCCTGCTACACGCCGCGTTGTATCGTATCAGCTATCGCTATTATTCTGATATCGCACGCCATGCGCATCCATCAGTTTATCAAAGTCAGTACTTATCTCCTCAGCACGAGGTACACGACGTGACGTGTCGATATCAGCCTTGAAGAACTGGACTGTTACCAATGCGTAGCCGGGCTTATGCTCATGCTTATTGCCAATATCAACGATTCTGTATGCATTTGCACCACGAGGTTTTATTCTGCGCACCTGATCAAGTGTATAACGCAGAAAGAATTCCTCATCTACCATAAAAGTTTTACATTCTCCAACTGGAGTACATGATTTCACCAGATACTCCATGTTACTAGAGTCCATACATGGTTCCTTTAGAGAATCTTTTGGGTAACGTGTGAACGTCTTTCCTCCAATGTCACCCAGCCGCACAGGCGTAATCACCGACACCTTCTCTCCATCAGTCGACCGCATGAACCGTTCTGGGTCTTCAGATAGTATTTCTTCTGCTGTAGGTAGTTTGCCGATACCAGCTTCTATATCTGCTTCTTTTGGCACAGCCACAAAGTTACTAAAGGATCCTAAATCGGTAAAATATGGGCTAACCAGTATCTCGTTCCACCTCGCATACAGTGCTTGAAAATCTCCAATACCAAGTATATGCGCCGCGGCATTCCTCCCTAAAGCAGCAATTCGTTCCACATGTTCTGTATATGATAGATGACGAGGCATTGGTTCGCTTAAATCATGCCCCCTGGTCTCGAAGACAGGTTCAATAATGTGCACAGGATCTCCATATATCAGTCTCCCGGCTCGTCTCAATACGTCTTCTGCTAGGTTTGCCTGCTTACATAGATATCTACACGCCTGCGAGCCCAAACGCATCCTTGTCAGCGGATCACGCATAGCCTGATGTAGGTCGAGTAGCCTCTCACCATTCGCAGCGAGGCATCTCTTCCTTACGAAATTCTCATAGTCTACTTTATCAAGCACGGTTACTTCTGGAATATTGACATCATCCTTATATACCTGCCCAGCCGAGGGAACAAAAGCATCGACATCAATAACCTTCACCTCCCCGTAGTCACCATTTTCTAGACTACGAAACTGCTCCGTACTAATTACCCCTCCTGGGTTTTCTTGAAGATCATGGTCATAGGCCTCCGTGATTCCATCTAACGTAGACAGCGGACCAACACCATGAGCCACGATGATTTTTTGGCGATGATCGGCACCCGTTCCGACATATTCACCGCTTACACTAGCATAAGCTTGATTCCATGCTCTCCTAAGCGGTGCTTCATCCCTCCCCGTTTCACCATGATGATTTCCATAGAAAGACTTATGAGCCGCCTCTCTTGCTTCGATAATTTCCGGGAGTGTCGCGATGTGTCCCTCTTCACCAGCATACCGCAGGGCGTATTTCCAAGCGGTTGCTATATCCCGATTTCCTGCTGACATCAATGGACGACCGCGTTCTGACATTTCTTCTCCTATATTTTTAATAAAATAGTCTATCTATGATAATGCCCACACATTTTGTAATTGTACATACTTATTATATTATTGTCAATCTATATAACCAGTCTATCACTACTGAATACAGTAGAAAACCGCCCCCTATCCATCGGAGCGGTTTTCTGAGAAAGAAAGCTGGTTGGCTTATACCGCTACAACTAATTCCTCTTCCTGATTGCCAGCGAACTCGTCCTCGCTTGGCTCGTCGGTTTCCGTCTCTTCGACAGCGCCCGTTCCTACTGGAATCTTGCGGCCGATGATGACGTTTTCCTTGAGGCCATGCAAGTGGTCAGCGCGGCCAGAGACGGCAGCGTTGATCAGCACGCGAGTGGTGTCCTGGAAGGACGCAGCAGATAGCCACGAATCGCTCCAGATGGACACCTTGGTGATACCGAGTAGCAACTGGGTGTAGCTGATGAGGTTCTTGCCTTCAGCGGCCAGTTGCTTGTTAGTGTTCACTACCGCAGCCTTAGAGACTATGTCGCCAGTCACGAAGTCGCTATCGCCCGCATCTTCGATCTGGACGCGGCTGAACATCTGGCGAACGATGATCTCCAGGTGCTTGTCGGCCACGTCTTGACCCTGAGCGGCGTAAATGCGCAGCACTTCGTTAATGATGTAGCGCTGCGTGGCCTCAACGCCCTTCAGTCGCATCAAGTCGTGTAGGTTCAATGAACCGGCCGTCAAACGGTCGCCAGCTTCGACAACGTCGTTAGCCTTAACAACCAATTGCATAGTGCCTGGGATTTCGTAACGAGCTGGTGCACCAGCTTCAGCGGCGATCACCAAGGTGTCTTCTGCTGCTTCAACCACACCGTCAAATGGTGCAATTAGTGGATGAGTGCCATCTTCGCCAGTTGCCAGCACGTCGCCGGCCTTGACGCTTGAGCCAGCCTTGACCACGATGGTTCGGCCGTCCAGCGGCAAGCGCTCAACTTTACCAGATTCCGGGGTAACTTGGACGATGTACTTTTTGCCATCTTCCCAAACGTCGACCAGGCCGGCAATTTCCGTAACATACGCCTGACCCTTTGGTGTGCGTGCCTCGAACAATTCTTCAACACGCGGCAGACCTTGGGTGATGTCACCACCGGCCACACCGGAGTTGTGGAAGGTACGCAGGGTCAACTGAGTACCCGGCTCACCGACTGATTGAGCAGCGATGACACCGACTGGCTGATGATTGCCAACCAATTTACCGGTTGACATATCGACACCGTAGCTGCGCTGTGGAATACCGTTGAGGTTGTTGGTTGACAAGACTGATTGGATCTTGACACTCTGGACGCTTTCATCATCATCAATTGAGTCAGCAATTTCCCGAGTGATCAATTCGTCCTTGTTGACGTGACCTGGAATCGTCTCAGCGGCATACCGGCCAGCCAAGCGGTTCGAGAAGTCGATCATCGTTTCTTCAGTTTCTGAGCGGTAAATTGCGTAGCCTTCGTCGTCACCTTCAACGTCCTCAACCGTAAAGACGTCCTGCGCCACATCGACCAAACGTCGTGTCAGGTAGCCTGAGTCGGCAGTCTTGAGCGCAGTGTCGATCAGACCCTTACGCGCACCACGAGTTGCCACAAAGGCCTCAAGGCTGGACAAACCACCGGTGTAGGAGCTACGAATCGGCAGCTCGATCTCGCGGTTAGCCGCGTCGACCTGGATACCGATCATGGCGCTAGCGAGCTTGACGTTCGAGATGTCACCACGAGCACCAGAGTTAACCATCATCGAGATACTGGTGTCCATGTGCGCCAGCTGATCCTGGAGGAAGGCCGTGATCTTATTGTCCACATTCCGCCAGGCATTCACCGTCAAGTTGTAGCGCTCGTCCTCGGTGATCAAACCTTGGTCGAACTGTTCAGAAATCAAAGCCGCTTTGGCGTCACCCTCAGCCACAAACTCAGCGATCTCGTCAAAGTGCACGTAGTCGGTCATACCAGTTGACACCGCCGCAGTTGTCGCGAAGCGGAAGGCTTGACCCTTCATGCGATCAGCGATCTTGGCGGTTTCCTCGGCACCGTACTTGTTGAAGATTTGCGCCAATACTTTCTTCAGCTGCTTCTTCGTCTGAACATTGTTGTCGTACGGGAAGTCCTCTGGCAGAATCTCATTAAAGAAGACCCGGCCCAAGGTTGTCTGGCGCAGCTTGCCCTTGGCATAGATGCGAATTGGCGTTTGCAGCTGGATAGCACCCTTGTCGTATGCCAGTTCCGCCTCGTAGACCGAGCTAAATGCCTTGACATTATCAGTTTGCGCCTGCGGCTTGTCATAGGTCAGGTAGTAGTTACCGAGCACGATGTCCTGCGAGATGTGCAGCACCGGCGCACCGTCGGCAGGCTTCAACAGGTTATTGGTGGCGCTCATCAGCTCGCGAGCCTCGGCCTGCGCTTCCTTGGAAAGCGGCAGGTGCACGGCCATCTGGTCACCGTCAAAGTCGGCGTTAAAACCAGCACAGACCAGCGGGTGAAGCTGAATCGCCTTACCCTCGACCAGGACTGGCTGGAAGGATTGGATTGACAGGCGGTGCAAGCTCGGTGCGCGGTTGAGCAGCACGTACTTGCCCTTGATCGCCTCGTCAAGTGCGTCCCACACAACTGCTTCACCCGACTCGATCAGACGAGTCGCCGAGCGGATGTTGTGGGCAAATTCGCCCTTGATCAGCCAGCTGATAACGAACGGCTTGAATAGTTCAAGCGCCATTTGTTTTGGCAGGCCGCACTGATTGATCTTTAGTTTCGGGCCAACGACGATGACCGAGCGACCAGAGTAATCGACGCGCTTACCGAGCAGATTCTGGCGGAAGCGGCCTTGCTTGCCTTTGAGCATGTCGCTGATTGACTTGAGGCGACGGCGGCTGCCAGTCGAGCTGACCGCCCGACCACCGCGCGCCGCTGCGTTGTCGATCAGGGCATCGACGGCCTCTTGCAGCATACGCTTTTCGTTGCGCTGAATCACTTCTGGTGCGTTGAGCTCGACCAGTTTCTTCAGGCGATTGTTGCGGTTGATGATACGGCGATACAGATCGTTCAAGTCAGACGTTGCAAACCGACCACCACTGAGGGCCACCATTGGACGGAGATCCGGTGGGATGACTGGCAGCACGGTCAGGCAGAGGCTGGACGGCTTGATACCGGCAGCCTGCATGCTCTCGAGTATCTTCAGGCGCTTGAGCAGTTTCTTCTCGCGCTGACCCTTGGCGTGTTCAGCCTCCTCGCTCAGTTGGGCGATCAATTCTGAGAGGTTGATCTCATCCAGCAACGCCTTGAGCGCGCTGGCACCCATGCCGACCTCAATCAGCTCGTCGTACTCCTCTGGCAAGTTGCGATAATCCGTCTCCGAGATCAGCGCACCCTTGACGAGGCCCTCGAGCTGTGATTTCTTCGTCGTATACTTGTCGTTAAGCTCGTCAACCTCGCGGCTTTGCTCCTTCGCTAGCTGCTTGATGTCGGCACCATCAGCCTCCGCGAGCTGCTCGTAGCGCATCTTGATCGCCATCCGGCCGGCCTCAGTCTCAGCCTCCAGATCTGCCAGATACTGGTCGCGCGTAGCCTCATCAACCTTGAGAATGACATAGGTTGCAAAGTAAGCGATCCGCTCGATATTACGCACCGTCATGCCTAGAAGCAGGCTCATGGCGCTCGGCGTGCCGCGCATAAACCAGATGTGCGCCACTGGTGCGGCCAGTTGAATGTGGCCCATGCGCTCGCGGCGGACAATTGATTTGGTGACTAGTTCGCCGTTTTTATCGACGGCGGCCTCGCGTGAACGCACGCCCTTGAGCTTGGAATCATGCGGGTTGATGTCCTTGACCGGACCAAAGATTCGCTCGCAGAACAAGCCATCGCGCTCTGGCTTTTGGGTGCGGTAATTGATCGTCTCTGGCTTGAGAACCTCGCCGTGACTCCACTTCAGGATGTCATCGGCGCTGGCCACTGCTAGGCGCACCGCATCAAAATCGCTAATTCCGGTCGCGTTAAATGAATATTGCGCCATCTTACGCCTCCTCCTTTATTTCTTCTACTTCATCAATATCTTGTACACTCATGCCGCCCTCGATGTCGCCGATGTCGTCTGATTCGTCCAGATAAACTTGACCATCGTCATCGTCGCTGGCAGTTTGTGGCACGGTCTTATCAGCTGGGCCGCTTGAAGCAATGACATGCTCAGCATCAACCACGCCGCCCTCGTCAAGCAGGTCAACCCGAAGGCCCAATCCCTGCAGTTCCTTGACGAGCACGTTGAAGGATTCTGGCAGTTTCGGCCCGACGATTGGTTCATCCTTGATGATGGACTCGTACGCCTTGGCACGGCCATACACGTCGTCAGACTTGATGGTTAGCATTTCCTGCAAGGTTGCTGCCGCGCCGTAGGCTTCCAGTGCCCAGACCTCCATCTCGCCGAAGCGCTGACCACCGTTCTGTGCTTTACCACCGAGTGGCTGCTGAGTGACCATGGTGTATGGACCAGTTGAACGAGCGTGGATCTTGTCAGACACCATGTGGTGCAATTTAATCATATGCATCACACCAACTGTGGTACGCTCCTCAAACGCCTCACCAGTGCGGCCATCGAACAGTTGCGATTTACCGTCACGCGCGAACCCTGCTTTTTCTAGTTCATCAGAAATTGTGGCCGACGGCACACCATCAAATGATGGCGTTGCCACGCGGTAGCCTAGTGCCCGCGCTGCCATACCAAGGTGTGTTTCAAATAGCTGACCGAGGTTCATGCGGCTCGGCACACCCAGCGGGTTCAAGATTACGTCAACTGGCGTACCATCCTCCATGAACGGCATATCCTCGACTGGCAGTACCCGCGCGACCACGCCCTTGTTACCGAAGCGACCGGCCATTTTGTCACCGACACCGATCTTGCGCATCTGCGCCACAAAGATTTGGATTTGCATCAACACGCCGGCCTTGAGCTCGTGGCCATTCTCGCGGCTAAAGATCTTGACACCGACGACCTTGCCGCCGCCAGCATTATTCATCCGCTGCGAGGTGTCGCGCACGTCCTTAGCCTTTTCACCAAAGATAGCGCGCAGCAGACGCTCCTCAGAACTGAGTTCCTGTTCACCCTTTGGTGTAATCTTACCAACCAAAACGTCACCGGCCTTGACCTCAGAACCAATTTGGACGATACCGTTTTCGTCGAGGTGGCGTAGACTGTCTTCTGACACATTCGGAATATCGCGGGTGACGATCTCTGGGCCGAGCTTGGTCTCGCGAACCTCCACGTTGTAATCCTTGATGTTAATACTGGTCAAGCGATCGTCCTCCACCAAGCGGCGACTAAGGATAATCGCGTCCTCCATGTTGTAGCCGCCCCACGGCATAAAGGCCACCGTCAAGTTTCGCCCTAGCGCGATCTCGCCCTCGGCAATCGACGCACCCTCGACGAGGATGTCGCCCTGCTTGACCGTGTCGCCACGGGCTACGCGAACCTTTTGGTTGTAGCAGCGATCGTCATTATTCTTGACGAAGTGCCGCAGTGCGTAGACCTTGACGCCATCAGCGTACTTGACATGAATTTCATCAGCGTCAGCCCGCACCACCTCGCCATCAGCCTCGGCCTGGATCAAGTGACCGCTATTCTCGGCCACCGCTTGCTCAATACCGGTACCGACAATCGCTGGCTCTGGCGTGAGCAGTGGCACTGCCTGGCGCTGCATGTTTGAACCAGTCAAAGCGCGGTCGACGCGGGTTTTCTCGATAAACGGCACTAGCGCCGCCGTCGAGCCGAGGATCTGCTTATGAGCAGCGTCCATAAAGGTAACTTCTTCGACGTCAACCTGACCTGGCTGGAGGAATTTACGGGCACTGACGCGGCTATCGGTGAACGACTTGTCATCATTCAAGCGCGCTCCGGCGTCGGCGATGACTTCGCTGGCTTCCTGGGCAGCGTCCAGATAAACTACTTCGTCCGTCACCCGACCATCGGTGACGCGCAGATACGGCGTCTCAATAAAGCCATACTCATTGACCCGCGCGTAGGTAGCGAGGTTCAGCACCAGACCAACGTTGGCACCCTCTGGCGTCTCCACCGAGCAGATACGGCCGTAGTGCGTTGGGTGAGCGTCACGAACGTCAAAACCAGCGCGTTCGCGGCTCAAACCACCGGGACCCATTGAGCTCAAGCGGCGCTTGTGGCTGAGCTCGGACAGTGGATTAACCTCATCGAGGAGCTGACTCAGCTGTGAGCTGGTGAAAAATTCACGCACCGCTGCCACCACTGGGCGAGCATTGATCAACTGGCTCGGCGTGACGTTCTCCATATCGGCCACGCTCATCCGGTCCATGGCGTTGCGCTGCATCCTGAGCATACCGACGCGGAACTGACGGGCAATCAGCTCGCCGACCAGCTTGACGCGGCGATTACTCAGGGCATCGATATCATCAGCTGGCTCTTGGGTGTTGTTGAGGCGAATAATCTCGCGGATGATGGCCACTAGGTCGCTCATCTGGAAAATACGGTTTTCAGCGGTATTAGCAACGTCCAGACCCAGGCGCTGGTTCATCTTGTACCGGCCAACACGAGAATAATCAAAGCGTTTGAAATCAAAGAACATTCGCTCGATCATCTGGCGCGCATTATCAACTGTCGCCAAGTCGCCCGGCCGCAGGCGACGATAGACTTCGATCAGCGCTTCATTGGCACCACGCGCAGTGTCTTTTTCAAGCGTTTCCTGAATGTAGCTGGTCTCGCCCGTGTCAATGTCGGCAAACAGTTCGCGAATTTCTGAAGTCTTTGGATGACCCAAAGCCCGCAGCAAGGTCGTCACTGGCAATTTGCGGCGGCGGTCAATCTTGACATAAATCGTGCCATTAGTCGCCGTTTCAAACTCCAGCCACGCGCCGCGGCCCGGAATCATCTTGGCACCGTAATAGTTACGGCCAGCCACCGTATCGGCGGTAAAGAACACACCAGCCGAGCGGATCAACTGACTGACCACCACGCGCTCGGTACCGTTGATGATGAAGGTGCCGCGCTCGGTCATCCATGGATAATCGCCGAGGTAGATTTCCTGTTCTTTGACTTCGCCCGTGACCTTGTTGGTTAGTTCGACGGTTGCGTGCAGCGGCGCCTCAAACGTCAAATTATTTTCCTTGGCGAACTGATCGGTGGTCTTTGGTTCGTCAAAATGATACCTGCCGAACCGCAGTGCCAACTTCTGACCAGTGTAGTCGTCAATTGGATTAATTTCTGAAAAGATTTCGCTCAAACCATCCTCGACGAACCAGCGCCACGAGTCCTCTTGGTGAGCGATGAGATTTGGCATGGCGATCGCACTGTCTGTTCCAGTGAAAAAGACGCGCGCGCCACGAGTGGTCTGTTGAGCCACAGGCGTTACTCCTCGCATTGATTATAATTGGTGATCACGGCCGGAAGATCTCTTAGTCTCAGCACGAGCCCGAGGTTTGCCCGCCCATCAAGCTCGCCCCTCGCTAAAACTACACTACTTCACTGTGACACATTATGGCGCATGAGGCGGCAAATTGCAAGAGAAAATAACCAAATTATGCTATACAATATGTGCGATGCTATCAAGAACCCGAGCATGCACCTGCTCCGGCGTGCCGGTGGCTGACAATAGCGGGATATTTCGCTCGGCGGCGATGGCCTCATAGGCGTGGTTAACCCTGTCCTGGAACGACTGCTCACGCGACTCAAATGTATCAGGATGAGTGATGCGCCCGCGCTCCGCGATGCGCTGCTGGCGCTGGGCGTCGCTGAGCGTCAAGACCACCATCGCGTCCGGCTGCAGATATCGCTCGTCGGTAAATAGCTTCGTCATCCGTATAATTTCCTCCGTATCCAGCCCATCGCCATAGCCCTGATAAGCCAGCGTCGAGATGTAATTACGCGCGCTCAGAACGATCTCGCCGCGCTGCAGAGCTGGCTGAATCTTTTCGCGCCACAACTCGCGCCGCGCCGCCGAGAACAACGCTACGTTAATTTCGCTAGAGCGCACTAGGTTTCCATTCTTGACAATACGCCTCAGTTCATTGGCTACGGGCGTCGACTTTTCTGGATCGTCGCTGCCTGGCTCTTCGACCACGCACACGACGCGGCCGCGCGCCCGAAAATAATCCGCCAGCATGGCTACTTGCGTTGACTTGCCGGTGCCGTCGTTACCTTCGATGACGATGTATCGACCGGGATGGCTCATTTGATGCCCTCGCCTAGGCCATTAATAATCGCCGGAGCATGACGCCGATCCTTGAACGCCCGCGGCAGCATCGTTTCTGGACGCCAGCTATGGATAAGCTCGGTGAGGTCGTCGGTATGCTGATACTTGCCGCTGATACCGCCGCGCCCGCCGGCGTAGCCGCCATCCACCGGCCCGGTCTGGTGAAAAATTAATTGCCCGATGCGCTCGCCAACTGGCAGTACCACGCTTTCGTGTTTGTTCAAATTGTAGATCTCGAGTGTAATCCGATTAATATAACCGGGGTCGATCCAACCCGCATCAAAACACACCGCCACGCCGTTACGCCCCCACGAGCTGCGGCTTTTCACCTCGGCCGCGCCGCCATGCGCCCGAATCCCCACGAACTCGTGCGTGTGCGCCAAGATCCGCTCGCCGGGACGCAGCACAATGATCGGATGATTGTCCGGAATATTACGAAACCGCCTAAAGCCGTTATGCTCGCACCACTCGGCGTGCGGTATCGCCATTAGCGGCCCCTTGAAATACCGCGCCACCTCCGCTTCGTCAAATGGATTGTAGACGCTTGACTGATCATCAAATTCCTGTTTATAAAAATAATGTCCCAGCGTAAAATCCAAGCTAGCCTCTGACACATTGTCCGGGGTAAACGGCGTACAGACGATCGTTCCCTCCTCGATCGCTGCCAAAATTTCCCGGTTTGAATACACGCTCATGCCGCGCCTCCTCTTGTTTATCTTACCTCACTCCCCCGAGTAGTTCTATTATGACAACATTTGCCCGCTCGGGCAAGCTTTTCGTAAATTTTACATCATGCTAGACTGAAGCTATGGAGAAAGCCATTATCGTTGCCTATGACAAGAACCGCGCCATCGGCCAAGGTGGTGATTTGCCGTGGGGGCGCAGCTTGCCAGCGGATCTGGTGCAGTTCAAGCGGTTGACTAAAGGTAGTGACGTCATTATGGGCCGAAAAACCTTTGAGTCAATTGGCCGTCGTCCACTGCCGGAGCGAGAGAATATTGTCATCTCCTCGCGGCCAACTGGCGTCAAGGGCGTCCTCACGGCAGTGAACTTAGAAAGCGCCCTAGCGCTAGCTCGTTACAAAACCTTCATCATCGGCGGCGCGCAGGTCTATAGTGGTGCGCTGGAAATCCCAGCAATTGACACCATTTACGCCACCGAGGTTGATGCTGCATTCTCAGACACTGACACCTTTTTCCCAGAGCTGGACATGACTGTTTGGGAAGAGACTGACCGCACCCGCTGCCCAGCAGATGAAGCCAATGCCTACGCTTTTGACTTTGTAATTTACCAGCGAAAACCTGTGGTATGACAGTGTCTTACACTGCAATCGGTGCCTTAATGGGTGGATGGTGCTCATAATTCTCCAGACGAATATCGTCAATGGTGAAATCATCGATGTTCTTGATGTCTGGGTTGAGCCACAGCCTTGGCAGCGGCAGCGGACGGCGTGATAACTGCTCATCAACCTGCGCGTAGTGATTGGTATAAATATGCGCGCTATTCAGGGTGTGGATGAATTCGCCGGGCTGCTTATCCGTCACTTGAGCGATCATCGACAGCAGCAGCGCATAACTGGCAATATTAAACGGCACGCCAAGGAACATGTCCGCCGAACGCTGGGTCAGCGCTAGATCCAGCTTATCTTTCTCACCATCTCCGCCTGGCCGAACATTGAACTGGAACATCGTGTGGCACGGTGGTAGTCCGCCTGACTGTACGATGTCGTCAATTTCCGCCACATTCCAGGCGCTGACGATGTTGCGCCGCGACGTTGGATTATTTTGTATCATGTCAATGGCGTTTTGGATTTGGTCAATCGTTCCTCCCTTGCCGTCTGGCCATTTGCGCCACTGCACGCCGTACACTTGCCCCAATGTACCCCCCTCTTCAGCAAACGGGTGATCAGTCGCAATTTTACCGATAAATTCTTTCATGC
>CAUUMU010000016.1:0-18650 GCA_963546435.1 uncultured Candidatus Saccharibacteria bacterium | reverse complement strand
TGCGCCTGGCTTTGAAATTGATCTAGCTTCGGACGGTAAAATGTCAGACAAACTGCGCGCATTTGTCGATTCTCTGGGGGATACGAAACTTGGCAAGAAAATTAAAGAGTGCTATGGCGACAAGGTATTCAATACAGCAAATAAAACTACGTCATCAAAGAAATTGCCTACTATACGCATCTGGGTCTATCCGTGGTCACACCAGCTTAAAGCGCTCGAAATCAAGGCGCGCGGATCAGATGGCGACAAGGATCGGAATCTCACTATGGACATGACGTTCGACTACAATAAGTCAGAGCAAATTGATATACCGTCAGACGCTGATAGTCTTAAATCAGTACTTCAGGATTTTGCCGGCTCATCACCAATATCGCCGCCGTTTGCTAGGGGTGGTGCCTCCACGGATGAGAACGATGAAGACACCGACACTAGCGTCGAGAGATGATATACTAAGGAGTATGAGACGCTACAATCCGACGGAAATTGAGAAAAAATGGCAAGATAAATGGGAGGCTGACGGCACCTATGTCACTGACCTTAGTGATACGACGCGCCCAAAGTACTACAGCCTCAGTATGCTCCCCGGCATCACTGGAGCTGGCATTCACATAGGCCATGGTCGGACGTTTCAGTTTGCCGACATTAAAGCGCGCCTCAAGCGCCAACAGGGCTATAGTACTTATCATCCAATTGGTTGGGATAGCTTTGGTCTGCCAGTGGAAAATTATGCCATCAAGGTTGGTAAAACGCCGCGGGTAGCACATGACGAAGCTAAGGCTCATTTCATTGCTCAGTTGAAGCGCCTCGGATTTAGCTATGATTGGACGAAGGAAATTTCTACGGCTGATCCAGAGTACTATAAGTGGACGCAGTGGATTTTTACGCAGCTGTACAAGCACGATTTGGCGTACCAAAAGGAGCAGCCGCAATGGTGGTGTGATACTGACAATACGGTGCTAGCTAACGAGCAAGTTGAGGGCGGCAAATGTTGGCGCTGCGGCAACCCCGTCACCAAGCGCAACCTCAAACAGTGGTTTTTCCGAATTACGGCCTATGCTGATGAGATTCTGGAGGCGACTGATGACTTGGATTGGACGGAAATGGTTAAGACCATGCAGAAAAATTGGATTGGCCGGTCGGTTGGCGCAGAGGTTGAGTTTGCGGTTGAAGGCCGCGACGACGTCATAACTGTTTTCACCACGCGTCCTGACACGCTGTTTGGTGCGACGTATGTGGCACTGGCACCAGAGCACCCATTGGTTTCTCATCTAGTTAATGCCGATACACGTGCTAAAGTCGAATCGTACATTCAAGCGGCGCAGAAAAAATCCGACGTCGAACGCCAGGAAAATAAAGATAAAACCGGCGTATTCACTGGCAGCTATGCCATCAATCCAGTCAACGGCCAGAAACTGCCAATTTGGGTAGCAGACTATATCCTCGGTGGTTACGGCACTGGCGCAATTATGGCGGTGCCGGCGCATGATGAACGTGACTTGGAATTTGCCGAAAAATTTAATTTGCCAGTAGTGCAGGTGATTGACAAGCCAGAGAATTCGGCGGATGCAGGCTGTTACACGGGCGAAGGCGAGTTGATTAACTCGGGCGATTTTGATGGCCTGCGCAGCGAAGAGGCTCGTGAACAGGTGGTGGCTTGGCTGGAGCAACAGGGCCTGGGTCGGAGCAAGACTACCTATAAGATGCGCGATTGGCTGATTTCTCGCCAGCGGTACTGGGGCGCGCCAATTCCGATTGTTCATGTTGATGGCTTCAATCCAATTGCCGTGGCAGATGAGTGCTTGCCGGTGATTTTGCCAGAGGTCGAGGATTTCAAACCAACGGGCGGTAACACGTCGGTGCTGGCACAAGTCGATGATTGGGTACGCGTGTGGGTTGACGTCGAGACAGGTAAAACCGCGCCGATTACTGAGCCAAAGCCAGCGGGCGACAATTGGCATGAAGGGCGGCGCGAAACGGACACATTGGATGGCTATGCCTGTTCCAGTTGGTACTTCCTGCGCTATCTTGACCCGCACAATGACGCCGAGGCATGGGATCCAATGCGCATTAACCACTGGATGCCGGTGGACTATTACAATGGCGCCGACCACGCGGTGGCGCACCTGCTGTACAGCCGTTTTTGGATGCGATTTTTCTATAAACTGGGCTTGGTGCCAACACCCGAGCCGTTCAAGCGGATGATGTATAACGCCTACATCATGGCGCCAGACGGTCAAAAAATGTCCAAATCTAAGGGCAACGTCATTGATCCGATGGAGATTATGGACTCTGGTTACGGTGCCGATGCGCTGCGTGTTTACGAGATGTTCATCGCGCCGTACGATATGGATGCGCCATGGGATCCACGCGGGGTGCCGGGGACGTATCGGTTCTTAAACCGAGTGTGGAACATAGTGCAGGAGTTTTTGGCGGCGCCATCCTCCTCCAGAGTACACTCTTCGCTCGAATCTCCACAGGAGATTACTCGCGAGCGTTCGGCTGGAGTGTCCGCTACTCGCGAACCCTCCACAGCCTCTGTCGGAGGGGGTGACGCCGTCACCCTTCTCCGTCTAACGCACTCAACCATCAAAAAAGTCACTCGCGACATCGAGGACGAAAAGTTCAATACGGCCGTAGCGGCGATGATGGAGATGGTCAATGGCCTATACAAGTTCAAAGAATCACACGGCATGCAAGTGTCGGAAACGTGGCGGTTCACCCTGGAGAGTCTGCTGCAGATTTTGGCACCATTTGCGCCGCACATCACGGAAGAGTTGTGGCAGGAACTGGGCCATACCGACACCATTCACGTCAACCATTGGCCAAAATGGGATGAGCAATATCTGGTGAGCGATGTGATGACGATCATCGTGCAGGTCAATGGCAAGCTTCGATCGAAGCTTGAGCTGCCGACCGACATCGACCAGCAGGGCGTTGAAGCAGCAGCTCTGGCTGATGAAAAAGTTTGCTCCTATCTCGACACCCGGACACCGAAAAAGGTGATTTATGTGCCGGGGAAGTTGGTGAATATTGTTGTCTAGATATTAACTATTAAAGGGTCTGGTTGTTACCGAGCCGTTCTCGTGTACCTCGACCCGTACGCGTGTTCCCTGCGGAAGGCCAGCGAGCTTTTCGGATTCCGTAGCACAGCCCACTATATCAATCTGTGGAGTATGACTAGCACCGGCATCTCTTACAGCGAAATCTGCTGCTGCACATACATCTGAATCCTTTGTAACACCAGCCTTAGGATCGTAATGCATCATATAAGAGCCAACTAGGGGTGGTCCTGGCGGCTCTTTATTGGCGTTGGCGATACCGTTAATGCCGACGCCGAGACCTGCCGCCATTGCCGCCAGCATCGCCCATGACCCGATGGCCAGTTTCAGTTCACCTAGTCGACTTAGTGCTTCCCCAGACTGAGGGGGTAGGTTTTTCTCATCCTTTTTCTTATCCATGGTTGGTAGGACATATCCTTTCTATCGTAAGTGATGTCTATGATATTACCATAAATATTATATAAAGTCAACAATACCCCCTGACAGCGTATTGCCACTGTTCTGCATCCCCTTGAGAAATCTATCAAAAACCGGTATAATGAAGCCCAAGTGTTACGATAAACTGAAATAAAGGAGATTTTTCTATGGCACAACCAAAAAAGCAGAGTAGCCCGCGCAAGACTGGTCTGCGTCGCAGCCACTTGGTACTGAAATTAGCACGCTGCGTCAACGGGACGTCACCAGTGAAGGTCAAGACGACCAAACGCGAGACTGGTAAGAAGAGTACAAAATAAACTAACACGAACAGGAACGTTTTTGTCATGGCTTCAAACCGTCATTTGGGACGAATCGTCGCGTTGCAGACGTTATACGAGATTGAGTTTCGCCAGGAAGTTGGCGACAGCGAGGTTGATGTCGCCGATATCTTGACGCGCAATCTTGAGAAATACAAATCGTCAGTCGATGATGTTGAGTTTGTGCGGGGTTTGATCGATGGCGTCACCACGCATAAAGCAGAGCTTGATGATAAGCTTCGTCCGCTGGCGCCAGAATGGCCGATTGAGCAGATATCGCGAATTGACCGGACGATACTACGGCTCGGGCTGTATGAATTATTGTTTTCTCGGGCGGCGGTGCCACCAAAAGTGGCTATCAACGAAGCAGTGGAACTGGCAAAAACGTTTGGTTCGGATAACTCAGGGAAATTTGTGAACGGTGTGCTCGGCACAGCGTATCGCTCCCTTCAAGAGGATGCCGATGAAGACAAGCAGCTTTGATCATATTAAGAAATATTTTGGCGGTCGCAAAAAACCGTCAATCCAAGAAATAGTTCGCGAACCAACCGCTGGCGGCGTGGTGTTTCGACGCAATAAAAAGGGTGATGTTGAGTTTCTGCTCTACCAAGACGCGCGGGATCGCTGGACAATTCCCAAAGGTCACGTTGAACCGGGCGAGACAGCGCAGGCCGCCGCCAAGCGTGAGGTTGGCGAAGAGGCTGGCCTCAAGAATATCGAGGTATGCGGCTGGCTGGGCAAAATTAATTTTCGCTACCGCCGACTCGATAAGTTAGTGCTGATTTCGCAGCAAGTGTACCTGATGAAGGCGCTTGATCCGGACGAAAAACTGCAAAAAGAAGACTGGATGAATGGTCTGGCGTGGTTTACGTTTCATGAAGCACTGGATGAAATTGAATACGAGGACATTGGTAAGCTGATTCTGCTCGCCATGAAGCGAATCAGGCAGGAGAGTTTATAGATGAGCGGGATGAATACGGCGCCGTATCAGGAGTTTGCGCGCGAGAAGCTAGGGTTTGAGTTTACGAACATTGAGCTACTCGTGACCGCCTTAACGCACCGCAGTTATGTTAACGAGCACAGAAAGTCAGTTCACGAGCATAACGAGCGGTTGGAGTTCCTCGGTGACGCGGTGTTGGAGCTAGCGGTAACGGAATATTTGTTTACGCATTTTTCTGAGCCGGAAGGAGTTTTGACGGCGTGGCGGGCGGCGCTGGTGCGCACGGAAAGTATCGGTGATGCGGGCGATAAGTTGGGCTATGGGCAGCTGATTCGCATGTCAAAGGGCGAGAAAAATGGCTCGGATCGGGCGCACTTGCAGATTTTAGCCAATGCGTTTGAAGCGGTAATTGGCGCGATTTATCTGGAGCGCGGCTTTGACGATGCGCGCGATTTTATTCATAAGCATATCATCGTTAAATTGGACGGAATATTGGAATCAGGCAGCTGGCGCGATCCGAAGTCGTATTTGCAGGAAATTTCTCAGCGCGTTGACAATCAGACGCCAGTATATAAAGTTTTGGGCGAGGAAGGTCCAGATCATGATAAGATTTTCACGCTTGGGGTGTTCGTCGGTGAAACAATGATGGGTCGCGGTACTGGCCCTTCCAAGCAAGTGGCTCAACAGCAAGCCGCCCGCCAAGCGATCGCTCGATATCGGGCAGCTAATTCTGAATAGTGATTATATCTTTTCTCAGCGCCTAACCGGTGTTATAATCAAAAGGATGAGTAACACAATTTTTAAACGTACCAAGATCCTAGCGACTATCGGTCCGGCAACGATGAGTCAGGATAAAATTAGTCAACTTATGCAGGCCGGTGTCAATGGCTTTCGTCTGAATTTCAGCCACGGTAGTTATGATGAGCGGCGTGAGCAAATCGGCTGGATTCGCACGGCCAGTCATGAGCAGGGTAAACCAGTTGCCATTCTCCAAGACCTTCAAGGTTCAAAAATCCGCCTCGGCGTCCTTAAAGACAACATGCTGACGGTGCGGGCTGGTGATGTGCTGACGCTTGATTCGTCGATTACAGAACACGATGGAAGCTTTAATCTGCCTGTCCAGTATAACCTCGCTGAAAAAATGAAAGTTGGCGAGCCGCTGTATATGTTTGATGGCAAGATCAAGTCGATCGTTCGTGAAATCGCTGGCCCAACGGCCATCACGGTGGAGGTGCAGAATGACGGATTTTTGATGAGCCGTAAGGGGTTGAATCTGCCAGATACCGATTTTGGTGGTGATATCTTGACGCCAAAAGACATCGCTGATATTGAGTGGGCGGCTGGTCAAGATTTTGATTATGTGGCGCTCAGTTTTGTACAGACGGAGGACGACATTATCGATCTGCGCTCGCGGCTGACAGCGCTGGGCTCGGATGCGTATATTATTGCCAAGATCGAGACCAAGTCAGCGATCTCTGATGAACATCTGGAGGAGATCGTCAAGGCGAGTGACGGCATTATGGTGGCGCGTGGCGACTTGGCGGTTGAAGCCGGGGCGGAGATCGTGCCAGTTATCCAACGGCGTATTATCGCTCTTTGCCGTAAATATTCTAAGCTCAGTATCGTCGCGACACAGATGATGGGCAGTATGGTTGACAATCCTGAGCCATCTCGCGCCGAAGTGAGCGACGTTGCCAATGCGGTCATCCAGGGTGCCGACACGGTGATGTTGTCGGATGAAACGGCCAACGGTAAATATCCGATCGAGACAGTGCAGGCGATGCGTCGGACGATTATGTACACCCAGGAGCACAGTGATGTCATGGCAGTTGAGCCGGGCGAAAAGCGCCGCAAGCATGACGCACTGCTAAGCTACACGGCGGCGCGGCTCGCCACAGAACTCAAGGCGCGGGCGATTGTCGCCGAAACTAGTACGGGTGCGACCGCGGTGAATGTCGGCGCCTTTCGGCCGAACATGCCGATCATTAGCGTTACCGATAGCCAAAAAACGGCCCAGAAATTAGCGTTAAGCTACGCTACGCGCTCATACGTTCGCCCAAGTGGTCTGGGTTCGGCGAATAAATTAGCAGAGGAATTGAAGGCCGAAGGTTACTTTGGCGAGGATCCAGTGACGTTGGTATTGGTCAGCGGCCATCAACCGGGCCGGCCGGGCAAGACCGACAATATCCAGATCCGGACAATGGAGTAGGACGAGAAAAGGGTGGGCACATTTTTCAAGCAGACAATTCATGACGTTAATCTCCGCGGGCTAACCGTCCTGGTGCGGGTTGATTATAATGTGCCCTTGACTGCGACTGGTGGGATTGCCAGCGACTTACGAATTCGCGCCAGTTTGCCGACTCTATGCTATCTATTGGAGCAACGCTGCAAGATTGTTTTGATGAGTCACCTCGGGCGGCCAAAGGGGGTCGACCCGGCATACAGCCTGCGTCCAGTGGCACGTCGACTGGCTGAGCTGCTCGGGCGGCCGGTGCAGTTTATTGATAGCTGTGTCGGTGATCAGCTGCGCCAAGCAGTGCGACATATGGCGGCTGGCGACGTGCTGATGCTAGAAAATCTGCGGTTTTATGACGAGGAGTCGCGTGACGATATGGTGTTTGCCAGGGCAATTGCTCGGGCGGTGCGGCCGGATTATTTTGTGCAGGATGGTTTTGCGGTGGTACATCGAGCTCACGCCAGTACCCATGCGATTACGCTATACGTACCGGGGCTGGCTGGTGACCTATTGGTGCACGAATATACTGCGCTAACCGCAGCGATGTCACGTCCAGCGCGACCACTAGTGGCGATTATTGGCGGTGTGAAAATTGCTGATAAGATTGCGCTGATTGAGCGGCTGATTGATAAAGCCGACACGATTCTCATCGGTGGGGCAATGGCCAATACCTTCCTCGCCTATCGTGGCCACAGGATGGGTCACAGTACGATTGAGCCGGATCAGGAACAAGTGCTAGCGGCCATCTACCGCCGTGCTGCTGATAAAGTTGGTGAGGAACGGGTCGATCAGTTTTTGCGGCTACCTAGTGACGTAGCAGTGGCTTTGTCACCAGAAGCATCGGGTGATCGTCATGAGGTGTCGGTTGATGGGATTGGCGACGATGAGATGGCGCTGGATATTGGTGCTGAGACAATGGCACAGTTTGCTTCAGTGATTGCCTCGGCAAAAACAGTCATTTGGAATGGGCCGCTGGGGTATTCGACTAACCCGTTGTTTGCCCGAGGGTCGGCCAGGATCGCCGAAGCCATCGTACAAAATCGCGGCGTTACGTCAATTATTGGTGGTGGCGATACGGCAGAGTTTGTCCTCAGGTGGGATGGGCATGACGGCAGGCAATTTTCGCATATTTCTACCGGTGGCGGGGCCAGCCTCGAGCTGATGAGCGGTAAAAAATTACCAGGTGTGGAAAGTTTACTAGACGCACACGGACTAAAATGATACACTAAACATAAGCATTATGACGCGAAAAACACTCATTATCGGCAATTGGAAGATGAACCTCACTATGCATGAGGCCAGTTTGTATTTACATAAGCTGATGGAGCAGCTGCCGGTACGCCGCGACGTCGAGGTGGTGGTGGCGCCAACGATGCTGACACTGCAAAGTTTGAGCTTGCAAATTAAGCGTCGGATCGTCAAGCTCGCTGCCCAAAATTGCTACTGGCGCGACCACGGTCCGTACACCGGCGAAGTGCCAGCGTCGCATTTACATGGCATGGTTGATTATGTCATGATTGGTCACTCCGAGCGGCGACATATATTTATGGAGAGCGACAAGGATATTCGTTTCAAGGTGCAGGCGGCACTGCGTAATCGGCTTCAACCAATCCTCTGCATTGGTGAAACGGCGCACGAGCGGACGCTGGGCGAAACGCGCGAGGTGCTCCAGGATCAGATTGTAAACGGCCTCGCAAACATAACAGCCGAGGAGATAGATCATGTGGTGATTGCCTACGAGCCAGTCTGGGCGATCGGCAGTGGTGAGTATGCGCAGCCTGACGATCTCACAGAAGCTCTAAAAATAATTCGCCAGCAAATCACCCATTTGTTCGGCAAGGCAGCAGCAGAGACGGTGCGCGTGGTGTATGGTGGCAGTGTTTCAGTCGATAACGCCGGTGATTATCTCGCGGTGGCGGGGCTTGATGGACTGTTGATCGGCGGAGTGAGTCTGGACGCATATCAATTTACGGAGATAGTAAAAAAGGCGCATAAAGAATAAGGGGGGCTTATGTCAGACATTGATTTTGACGAACTTGATCGGGCAGTGACATCACTGATGCAAAAGCGGGCAGAGAAAGAAGCAGCTCAGCAGACGGCTGATATTGATACGGACGTGAAGACGTCGGCAACACCCGCGGCTAGCGCTGCTGAAGCTATAGTGAAGGTGTCATCGCCTGAATCTGTTCAATCTAGCGCCTCCGCTTCTCAGCCTGAGCCGGTAGCGACACCTCCGGTCACGCCGCCAAGCCCTCAACCCCAGCCAGTTGCGCCGCAGCCGATTGAGAAGCTAGAGCCAACATCGACGCAGCCATCGCCACTCACGTCGCCGTCTTCGCCGGTAACACCAGTGGCCCCTGCTTCGTCAACCTCACCGTCGCCTGCCACCACGCCATCAACGCCGATTCCGCCATTGACCATCAAGCCACTAACACCTCCGTCGCCGACTGCTACACCAACAGCGACGCCAGCACCGCCGTCGACGCCCGTGTCTGCACCCGCATCTCCAACCCCAACCCCAACCATATCAGCCGCACCCGTATCCGAGCCAACGAGTACCGATACGAGCAAGCCACCGGCCTCGGCCGAGGCAACACAGCCATCAGCCCTATCGGACACTCCAAGTGCGCCGCCGGCGGCTGCAGCAACACCAGCGCCGACTGCTGTCCCGATTTCTATTATAAAGCCAGAGCCAAAGTCTGTCTCGAAGCTGACGCTCGAGCCGATACCGTCGTTCAAGACAACCTCGTCGCCTGTCTCGCCATCGCCTGCCTCGACACCAGCACCGTCGACCCAGTCAACAACCTCGGAGCCTAATAATGATAAGCCACAAGATAAGTCACGGACTGAATCACCGGCTTTGCCACAAAAATCATCTACTGAGGAGACGACTTCACCGTCGACGGAAGCCAATGGATTTCCACATGCCGCCTCGGAGGCTAAACCAGCTGTGGTATTTCCAGATATCAAAACACCAGATAAAAAGGCAGACGACCAACCCGCCTCAGACGCGCCGCAGGATAAAGTGGCCGATACGTCAGCAGCAAAACCAACTGACGATTCCTCGGATACGGAACGCGGTAACGAGTCAACTGTCGCTCCCTCACCAGCTATTTCGCGTCGACCGTCTGGCCGTTTTATGGACGTTGTGCACCCGTCGTCTGTTATGCGTGGACACAGTATTCATCAGCCGCGCACTGGTGTGACGCTCCAGCCAACTGGCTCATATCTCTCTGGTCGAACTGGCAGTGATGGCCAGCAGGGTGTTGCTATGACTGAGCATGCTGAGGATGAGCCGAATGATATGACGGCGGATGATATCACTGCTCACTCGTCGGAGGCTGGTCGCGAGATTAAGCGCCGGCCAACGCGCCTTGTCCTGCAGCCCGATCCATCGCATGTGGCTGAAGGTCTAACATCGGATAATGTGTCGCTCAATACCAAAGATGTACCTGACTATGAATCGATGGCTAGTGAGGCCGAGGCTAGTACCGATAGTGCGTTTATCGAGGAGGGCTTGCTGGCAGAAGATGCTCCAAGCGAGGTAGTTGACAGTGAAGGGTTGACCATGGATGAACTGACGGCTGATGATGATCATCTAGTGACCGATGATGAAGAGTCGGTAGAACACCACGATGAAGCAAGTGATACTGATGCTACTGCTAGTCGCGCAAGCCTTGAAGCAACCATTGATGAAATTGAGGCCAGTGAGGTTGATGGTCAGCTTGATACAGACGCTACATCGGCAGACTCTTCGTCTAAGCGCTCTGCTGCCGACACATCAGAGTTAGACAGTGAGCTTATGGCAATTGAAGCAATGGACGAGGGCGGTATTGATTCAGCCGATGATGCACCATATCGGCCGCACGCTCCGGGTGATATTCCTCAGCAGTATACGACCGGTGATGAGATTGCACCAGATCCAGAACCAATGTTCGATGCTGCCGCCAGCCAGCCAGCCACCGGGGAAGCACTTCAGTCTGACAAGAAAAAGTCTAGCCTTGGCACAATCCTCTTGATCATCCTCTTTGCGCTCATCGGCGTCGGCGGTGGTGCGGCGGCGTACTTTTTCCTGCTATACTATAAGTAATGGATACCCTATCTGAGCTCAATCCCGAACAGCGGCGAGCCGTCCAGCATGATGGTGGGCCGCTGCTGATTTTAGCGGGAGCGGGGAGTGGCAAGACAAAAACCTTAACGCACCGCATCGCCTATCTGATCAGGGAGCGAGGAATTTTTCCTAGTCACATCTTGGCGGTGACCTTTACTAATAAAGCTGCTCGAGAGATGCGCCAGCGCTTGGCTGATATGCTGGGCGAAGACGCCTCGGATCGACACTTCATGCCGTGGATGGGGACATTTCATAGCATTTGTGTGCGGCTACTGCGGCTGGACGGAGCATCAATTGGCCTTAACCGTAATTTTATTATTTATGATGAGGATGATCGTCTGGGCCTTATCAAGCAGTTGATGAAATCGCGCGGGCTGACTGATCGTGATATCAAGCCGCGTCGTATCGCTGCGGCTATTTCTGCGGCAAAAAATGACATGCTTTCACCCGATGAGTATATGATGCAGGCGGTCGGCCCCATCAAGCAGATAATTGCCGAATTGTTTACTGCATACGAGGCAGCGATGCACCAGGCTGGGGCACTCGATTTTGATGATTTACTGCTCAAGGCGGTGGAGCTGCTGCGCCAGTCGCCCGACATTCGCCACAAATGGCAGCGGCAATTTCGCCACATTCTTATCGACGAGTATCAGGATACCAATGCGGTGCAGTATGCGTTGATCAAGTTGCTGGTCGGCCCAGAGCGCAACCTTTGCGTAGTCGGTGATGATGCGCAATCAATTTATAGTTTTCGCGGCGCGGATTATACCAATATCCTTCATTTTGAGCGTGATTTTCCGGGAGCGACAGTGATTAAACTAGAGCAAAATTATCGCTCAACAGGCGCAATTTTAACGCTAGCAAACACCTTGATCCAACATAACACCCAGCGCACCGACAAAAACCTCTGGACAGAGGCTGTTGGCGGGATGGCGCCACAGCTATGGCAGTTATACAGCGAGGCTGAGGAAGCGCAAGCGGTAACTGATGAAATGTATCGCCAGGCTAGTATGGGTCGAGCTTATAACGACATGGCGGTATTGTACCGCACTAATGCCCAGAGCTATGCCATAGAGCGTGCACTGCGTCAACGGCACATTCCCTACAAGATTGTGGGTGGTCTGCGGTTTCTGGATCGAGCAGTCGTCAAAGATGTGCTGGCGTATCTCAGGTTATTGTATCAACCTAGTGACCGTGTTAGCTTCGCGCGGATTGTCAATCTGCCGAAGCGTGGTATTGGCGCAGTGAGCGTGGCGAAATTTCTCGACTGGGCTGATCAATCGGACCGGAATATTATCGAAGGGCTGGTGGCGGTTGATGAGGCTACAGAGTTGACGACTCGTGCCAAGCGGTCGCTACAGGCATTCGGTCAATTGCTGCGGAAATTACAACAATTGCTTAACAGTGCACCGGCTGAGGTGATTGAACAAATTATTGAGCAGACTGGCTATGGTGAAGCAGTGAATGATGGCAGTGTGCAGGCTGAAGAGCGGCTGGAAAACCTCGGTGTTTTGGTGGCCGAGGCGCGCGCCTATGCCGACGTGTCGACATTCCTCGAAGACATGGCGTTGATGTCGTCAAGCGATGACCAAGCGGATCAGCAGGTCACCTTGATGACACTGCACGCTGCGAAGGGCCTGGAGTTTCCGGTGGTGTTTATGACTGGCTTGGAGGAGGGGATTCTGCCGCACGCGCGGGTATTTGATAGCGGTAAGGCTGACGACATTGAGGAAGAGCGCCGCCTCTGTTACGTGGGGATAACGCGGGCCCGAGAGGTGCTGTTTGTGACCTGTGCTAGTTCACGGACGCAGTTTGGTCAGATTGGCTATAATCTGCCGTCGCGATTTCTTGATGAAATGGGATTAATGAGTGGCGGTCTGGATACACCTGCTGCGCCGCCAGCTGATGACGCATTTTATCCTGATGATATAGGGATAGAGGTCGGTGATCGGGTGCGAAGCCCGCAATTTGGCGTGGGCGAGGTGGTGGATGTTGATGGAATGGCGGTGACGGTGCAATTTGATAGCGGCAGTGTAAAGAAGCTTAATGTAGAATTCGCCAGATTAGAGAAAATTTGATATAATACATAACAGTTTTGTGGCGTTGCCCACGAGCGGGATTATGGAAAAGAGTTTATCGATTCGTCATCATTCAAAGAAGATTTTTTTGCTAATCGGTTTGTTTGTGCTTGGAGCAACACTGATCCATGTAGCAGATGCCGCGCTGGCGCAGAGTACCGAGCGTCCATCGCGAAGTGATGGCCAACACCTGATGAGTGTGTATGACAAGGGTGTTGAGAGAACAATTATCACCCGAGCAAAGACAGTACGTGAGGCGCTAAAGGCAGCGCGGATTGACGTTGACGAGAGAAGAGACGTGGTAGAGCCAGCGCTTAACGAGCAGTTGGTCGCTAGCTCGTATAACGTTAATATCTTTCGGGCTCGACCGGTGACGGTAATTGATGGCCGGGCACGTATTCGGCTGACTACGGCGGAGCAAACTCCAGCAGCAATTGCCAAAGCGGCGGGGATTACGCTCTATAGTGAGGACATTGTCGATATTCACGCCGCCGAAAATGTGGTCGCTAGCGGTACGAATGCAGTCTTGACTATCAAGCGGGCGACGCCACTGCAGCTCAATCTCTACGGGTCTCTAGCTGAAGTGCGCACCCACGCAAAAACCGTTGGCGCGCTACTAAAGGACAAGCACATCCAGCTGGCCAGTAACGACACCGTATCAATACCGCTTGAGGCGCCAATCACTAGCGGGATGCGGCTGGATGTTTGGCGTAACGGTAAACAAACGATCACGACTGATGAAGATGTCGCTTTTCCGATTGAGACAGTGCGGGATGCCAATCGCGAGACGGGTCACAAAGAAGTAAAAGAGGCCGGTGAAAAGGGCCGGCGGACGGTAACCTACGAGATTGACGTGCAAAATGGCAAGGAGGTGAGCCGTCGGGAGATCGCTAGCCAAGTAACAAAACAGCCTAAAAAACAAGTTGAAATTATTGGTACAAAGAATGCCGCTATGCCGTATACTGGTGGTGGCAGTAAAGATCAGTGGCTATCTTCATCAAACATCCCGCGCGATCAATGGGGCTATGCGGAGTGGCTGGTGCAAAAAGAGAGTGGCTGGAACCCAAATGCTCGCAACCGGAGCGGCGCCTGTGGTCTCGCGCAAGCATTACCATGTAGTAAAGTGCCGGGAAATCCACTCAACCCGGTTGATTCACTGAACTGGATGCATGGTTACGTGATGGGGCGATATGGCTCATGGGAGAAGGCGGTGGCGCATAGCAAGGCCAGGGGATGGTACTAGTAATTATTAGATAAATATGATATAATACACCCGTTGATTAGGTACTAGAGCAGAATGATGAAATGGTGGAAATGGTACAGAGACAAAGGCTGGTGGCCGGTCGTTTTGCTAGGTTGTCTCATAGTTCTTGTAACCGGTGTAGTTGGTTTATTAGTGGTCCAGCCTGCCCAAGCACAAGATAATCATGCCCAATCGTCAGCGGAGCGGCTTGTAACAATTCGTGACCGTGGTCGTGAGCAGACGATCATGACCCGAGCGCGTACGGTACGCCAGGCGTTACAGTTGGCGCGGGTGACGGTCGATGAAACGCGTGACGCAGTTGAGCCAAATATTGACCTCGAGCTAACAGGGACGACATTTACAGTAACGATTTTCCGGGCTCGGCCGGTGACGATCATTGATGGGTCGCGGCGCTCACATATTACCACGGCGGAACAGACGCCTCAGCGAATTGCCAAGGCAGCGGGAATTACGCTGTATGTTGAGGATAAAGTTGAATTTATGACGAGTGATAATATGCTGCTGGACGGAGCAAATGTGTTGATGAATATTACCCGTGCGCCGCTACGAACCGTGACCGAGGAGGTTGACATTGACTTCCCTGTGGAGCAGATTAAGGATGCGAATCAGCCAATTGGTTTCAAGGAAATTAAGCAGCTGGGTGAAAAGGGCATCCGTAGCGTAACCTACCAGGCCCAGGCCGAGCGCGGTGTTGAGATCAGCCGTAAGGAAATAAGTAGTCGTATTAGCAAACAGCCTAAGAAGCAAATCGAAGTAATTGGCACCAAGCCAAAAAATCCGCTAACCAAAGGTAAGGGTGCGCAAATATTTACCGACTCTAAGGGTGTGGCGCACCGTGAAACCTACTATGATCTACCAATGAATATCGTTATCAATGCGTGCGGCGGCGGTGGTTATACCGTGCGGGCAGATGGCGCCAAGGTGGATAAGGACGGCTATATTTTGGTGGCGGCAAATTATGGTAATTATCCGCGCTGTTCGGTAGTAGAAACCAGTATGGGTCCTGGTAAGGTGTATGATACCGGCGGGTTTGCCGTGCGGCATCCACATGGGTTTGACCTGGCAACTGACTGGACGAACGGGGACGGACGTTAGATGGCGTCTGCGCATGGGCCGAAAAAAGAATTAGGTCAGCATTGGCTGCGTGACCCAGAAATCTTGGCGGATATTGCCGAGGCGGCGGAGCTGAGTAAGGATGATGTGGTCTTGGAAATTGGGCCGGGGCTTGGTACATTAACCAGCCGATTGTTGGCGCGAGCTGGGCGGGTGGTGGCAGTAGAATTTGACGGGGATTTAGCGTGCAAGTTACCGGGGCAATTTCCTGGCAAAAACCTAGAAGTTATCAACGAAGACATCTTGCAATTTGATTTGAATCAGTTGCCAGCTGGCTATAAAGTAGTCGCCAATGTGCCGTACTACATCACCAGCAAAATTGTCGAGAAACTGATGACAGCGGAAAATAAGCCGAGTTTGGCGGTGTTATTGGTGCAAAAAGAAGTCGCTCGGCGGATCGCGGCGGAGCCTGATGAGATGAGTATTTTGGCGGTTAGCGCGCAGCTATTTGTCGAGGCAGAACTCGACATTGAAGTACCGCGGCAATTCTTTACGCCGCCACCAAAAGTTGATTCGCAGGTGGTGGTATTGAGGACTCGCACTGAACCACTAGTCGCCCCTGAGGACCACAAAGATTTTTTCCGTGTTGTCAAAGCTGGCTTTTCAGCCAAGCGTAAAAAACTGCGTTCTAGCCTGAGCGGCGGGCTAGCTATCAGTAAAGATGCTGCCGAACAGCTGCTAAAAAAGGCTAACATTTCGCCTGATGCTCGTGCTGAAGATCTGGCGATTGAGGATTGGCAGCGACTGGCGCGAGAATGGCGGGCACGATGATTGCGGCAGATCAGCCCGCCTGCTTCCCGTCTGACTTGTTGGTTGCGGTTTCGTCGAAAGACGACGGCACCATGCTTGATCGTATTCGCGGTCGTCACGTAGCCGAGGTACTGGAGAATCGGCGGCAGTTTTGTGATCAAATTGGTGTCACCTATGATGATGTTGTATATCAAGTGATCTCATATGACCAAGGGCAAACCTTTGATAGTATCGCCGAAGTCACTGAAGCTGACACAGTTAAATATAACAGCGAGGGGATTTTTGCCGACGCGCTCTATACCGAAGCGGCTGGCGTCGGTTTGTTGTTACCAGTGGCGGACTGTATCGCCACCGTCATTTATGATCCAAAGCGTCGGGCGCTAATGTTGGCGCATCTAGGTCGGCATTCGACGGTTGCGCAGTTAATGACAAGGGCGATTCAGTACTTCGTCGAGCGTGGTAGCCAGGCAAAAGATTTGCAAATTTGGATGTCACCAAGCATCACGCAGAAAAATTATCGTATGGAATATTTTGACCATACAAGTGATGTAAAATGGCACAATTTCTGCCGCCAAACAGCTGACGGAATTTATCTGGACATGCAAGGGTTCAATCGTTCATTAGCCGTCCAGGCGGGCGTTTCTGGTAATAATATTTTCATCTCACCAATTGATACAGCAGATGATCCGCATTACTTTTCACATACCATCGGTGATACAGATGGTAGGTTTGCGGTGGTGGCAGTGATGGTATAATGAGATTAGCAGAAGGTAATACGAAGAAATCATTATTTAATAGTGCGGTCAGTGTTTTTGAGGTGAGTGATATCAAAGCTGCGATAGCTTGGTATGCGAAGTGGTTCGGCCAACCTGATGCTATACCAATGGAGAATACGGCCGAATATAAACTCACTGATACTGCTTGGCTGCAGCTGACCGTTGAGGATAGTCCTGAGCCAAGCAAAGGATCACTAATACTTGGCGTTGAGGATGCCCGGGCATATCGGTCTGAATTAATTGCATGTGGTATTGAAGTGGGTGAGATAATCGACTGGGGAGTTGTTTTGGTCTTTGATATTCATGATCCGGATGGTAATCGAATCTCCTTTGCTCAAGAGCAATAAGATCCTAGTTATGGAGTAATTTTGTAGACAAGAAATTAATAGTCATCACTGCTATTCCTCATGTTTGTGACCTACTGCATAGGACCATGTGTTGGTGGATACATAGACGCAGCACTTAATGGTTATGCAGCGGTATACCAGTTGATTAAGTATACTTCAAAATTGAGTTTTCTATAGAGTACAAATTTATATAGGGGTGCTAGATTTTTTATAGTGTAGTATAACCTAGGAATATTGAATATACCTATTAGGTATGCTATATTCATAGTGAAAGGAGAATATATGGATACAATAATCCTCGGAATTTTAATGACGCAGCGGCTGACAGCCTATGAGATGCATGTAATTATTCGTCGTAATTTCCAAGCGATGTGTAGCGGCAGTCTCGGTAGTATTCAGGCAGCGCTAAAAAAACTAGAAAGTCAGGGAGCAGTTACGGTTCAAGAAGTCGTTGAAAAAAATATACGCAAGCGAAGGTATTCAATTACTGAGACGGGGCGTGATCTACTTTTGGAGTGGCTGCGCCAGCCGCTTGACATTACAAAAACGAAGAATATTGACTTAGGAAAGTTACTATTACTCGGATTTGTGCCGGCGGCAGAACGACAAAGCCTTATCGAGCAAACGATCCAACAGCTAGAATTCGAATTGGCTGAGCTTGAGATTCTACGTCAGGGAATTCATGAGCAAGCCGAGCGAAAGCAGAGTGTTGATAGGTTGCAGAATGATGATGAGTACCAAAATGGCATTAGGCGCGTTACCGCAAATGACAATATGGTAAAGAACATTGCTGATATCGGTCATTTTTATATGGCGACTCTACAGTTTGGTATTGATAACATGATATTTTATCTGAATTGGTTTCGAAAACTTCGTGATGAATTATCACAAGAAAAAATACAGAAAGGAGGAAAAATGTGATCTGTATTGATAATGTGACAAAAATATATAATAGTCGACGAGGGCAAGTAGTTGCTAACAAAAATATCTCGTTAACGATAAAAGAGGGGGAGATTGTCGGTCTGCTCGGGCATAATGGTGCTGGTAAAACGACTTTAGTAAATCAGCTTCTAGGGCTACTGAAGCCTACCGAAGGAGCAATTTCAATATTAGGTGAATCAATTACTGATTTTCCTGAGCGTGGCCGCTATCTTTGTTCTGTGCAGCCACAATCGCAGCTCTCGCTTGGGGAGATGACCCCAACGAAGGCGGTGCATATTATGGGTGCTTTGCGTGGCGGCT
>CAUUMU010000015.1:0-18995 GCA_963546435.1 uncultured Candidatus Saccharibacteria bacterium | reverse complement strand
TCTGGCGGAAGGGGAGGGATTCGAACCCTCGGTACGTTTTACCGCACGCCGGTTTTCAAGACCGGTACCTTCAACCACTCGGTCACCCTTCCAATTATTATCGTGATTGGATTCTGGCGGAGAGAGAGGGATTCGAACCCTCGATGGGTTGCCCCATACCGCTTTTCGAGAGCGGCCAGTTCAACCACTCCTGCACCTCTCCAAATAAAAATGGTACACCCGGCACGATTCGAACGTACGACCTTTGGCTCCGCAAGCCAACGCTCTATCCAGCTGAGCTACGGGTGCATACAGCCTTTCGGAAATCCGATTGGCTATAACAAAAATATAAAGAACTTTCAATGCCAGCGGCAATGAACTTTTGTATTCTAGCACACCTGTTAACTCGGGGCAAGCTATAGCCTGATGATCCGAATGAGCTTCTCCAGCGCATCTGGCGCGATTTCTTGCATCGGTAGCCGCGCCCCCAGCATGTCGACAATGGTCTCGCCTTCGGCCTCAGAAAAATAGATGGTCAGTGCCGGTGAGAACCGCTTGACGGGCAGTAAAATTGCCGAGTGCTGATCGCCGTCTTGCCCCAGCCCAAAGGCCCGAAACTCACTGAAATCATACAAACGGTCAGCGACGTAGACACCTTTGGGGCTGATGGCATAATTGACCATCACTGATGGCTTGGATCGAAGTAGTACGAGCGCCACCGCCATAATCGGCAACAAAATCGCGAACGTCCAGCTACGAAAGACAAAGATCGCCAGCGCCATCAGGGCAAGCACCACGAAACTAACAGCGACATACCAGCCGGTCGTGCGGTGAGCCTGTACGCCCTCGGGGGCCTGCCAGGCGATGGGCTGCGATAAGTCAGTCATCGGCTGGGCTGCGTCTTTCTGGGTGTTTTCAGTGTCGGTTGCGTGTGGCTGCTCTTCCATATGTCTAGTATACCACGAGCGGTATGATCTGCTATACGTCGGTAGAATTACCGCCAAGACCAATTACTGTATTGAGGACAAATTGAATGATGGCGTAAGCAAACAGGGCGACGAGTAGACCAATGACGGCATAGAGAATGGTGTTCTTTGCCGAGGTGACGGCGTCTTTGTTGCCGCTAGAAACAACGTAGCGAAAGCCGCCAAAGATCAACATTACCACAGCGAGGATACCGATGAAATAGAGCATGATGTTGATAATTTTTTTCACCAGTGAGCTGTCGCCATTGGTTAAATTAGCCGGCACGCCGTCGCCACGCGCATCATTGATGCCACGAGTAACACCGCCCTCGCCAAGCGCGAACGCTGGAGTGCTCAAAACTACCGTGCCGACACCGATGGTCAGCATGATGCTAACGATACCTGCGAAAAACCTCTTCATGCGCGTTATTATCCTCTCTCTTAGATTTATTGTCAAGTTTTGTGGTCCGCCCGCTAATCGCGGGGCTAGCCAGACCACTGCTTCTATGATACACTATTTTTAGCTCGTGGAGGAGTACCCAAGTGGCTGAAGGGGACGGTTTGCTAAATCGTTAGTACGGGGAGACCTGTAGCGGGAGTTCGAATCTCCCCTCCTCCGCCAGAGTTACGTTATCGAGGTCTCGGTTTATCCGGGACTTATTTTATTGTTTTGTTGGCATGCGGAGTGGGTATCGGATAGAATTTTGGGCCGACGGCACCATCTAAATCAGGAAATATTATTGACAAACTAAAAACCTTATGCTATTATCCTAACATTGCTATGGTTAGGTCCATAGAGATAAACATAAAAAGAATATGAAATATTTATCACACATTATTACCACTACCACGATGGCACTGGGCCTGTCGACCAGCCTCGGCGTGTTTCTACACGATACGAATATTGATAAAGCGATTGTTTCTGCTTGGCAACTCATGAGTGATGCGCGCCAGGTTGATGACGACCACCACAGCAAGCCGCATTCCTCGCCGCACACTCACTCTGACCATCACGACTTTTCGGGGGCGCTAAAAGACGGGCAAACTCACCCGCGGACGACGCCGCGCAGTGCTGATCGTAAGCACCTACACACCAAGCTTGTCAGCCGCGGTGGCGATGGTGACATTGACGGGCATCGACTGATGGTCGATCCGATTAGCGTGAGCTGATAACTTCGAGCTCACTTATAAAGCGCTGGATGAGCTTTTCTTGCTCGGCTAGTTGCTGGCGAGTCTCCTCAACGAGATGGGCTGGTGCCTTTTCGATGTAGGTTGGGTTATCCAGTCGTGCTTGGAGATTTGACAAGGTTTGCCGCGCTTCACCTAGCCGCACTTCCAGATCGGTTTGGTGCTGATAGAGCGTTTCCTCATCAATGTCGAGCCATGCTTCCCTGTTTGCTGCCGCTAACCTAAGGCCACGTGGCTGGTCGGTGTGTGCAATTGATTCCAGGCGCATGAGGTGCTTGATAGTGTCTTGATTATCAGCGATGAGGCCGTCATTGCCGTATAACAAGCGATATTTCTTATCGCCCGGCAGCTCAGCGATTACCCAGCGACCTTCCGCGACCAGTGTTTTCAGCTGTTCAAACTGCTCGGCAGCGATAGGGTCGAACTTTTCTGGGGTTGGCCAGTGGTCGCGCATTAAAATGCCATCGGTGTAATTAAGTGTCTGCCAAATCGTCTCGGTGACGAATGGCGCGAACGGATGAGCAATTTTTAGGCTGGTTGCCAGCGCCCATGATAATAATGGGCGGTTGATAGCGGTTTTTGACGATTCGATGTACCAATCGGCTAGGTCGTCCCAAATAGCGTGATAAACCGTGTCCGCAGCTTCAGAAAAGCGGTACTGCTCCAGGCGGACGGCGACGTTATTGGCGGCGTCGTTCAGCTGGCGGATAATCCAGTGGTCGGCCGGTGTCTGCGGCTCTAGGTCAACGATTTGGTGTTCATCGCCAATTTGCGCCTCGACGAAGCGTGCGATATTCCATAGTTTATTGCAGAAGTTGCGAGCAGCAATGACGGCACCCTTGTTGAAGGCTTGATGCTGGGCTGGCGCGCGGCCAGCGATGATGCCCATGCGGGTGGCATCCGAGCCAAATTCTGAGACTAGCTCCATTGGGTTGATGACATTGCCCTTGGACTTGGACATTTTTTGATTGTGCTCATCATTGACCATGCCGTGCAGGTAAACGTCCTTGAACGGTAGTTTACCAGTGCGGTACAGGCTGAGCATAATCATCCGCGCCACCCATGCCCGCATGATGTCCATGCCAGTTTCCATCAGGCTGGTTGGGAAATACTTGGCCAGTTCCCCGCCGTTTAGGTAATCGGTAACGATGTACGGCCACTGTCCAGACGAAAACCAGGTGTCAAAGGTGTCCTCTTCCCTGATATATGTTGTACCATTTACAACTATCTTTCGTTCGTCAGTGCGGATGTTGAATATCCAATCGCGCGGGTCGCTTTCATTGACGAATGCGGGAATCGGGATGCCCCACGGGATTTGCCGGGAGATATTCCAATCTTTCAATTGCTTGAGATAAGCGATGAGCTCTTTGCGCTTGGCAGCTGGATAAAAGGTAATCTCTTCCCTCTCTAAGGCTTCAATGGCTGGTTGAGCCAACGGCTGCATTTTAATAAACCACTGCTCCTTAACCATCGGCTCAATCACGCTGCCGCATTTGTAACAATGTCCGACGGCATGTTCAATGTCTGTTTCGCCGCGGCGCAGCTCTAGCGACTCCAAAGCCGCCAACACGCGGGTGCGGGCTTCTGCCGGCGTCAGGCCTAGGAATTGCGGCGGTACGTTGACCATCTTGCCTTCTTGGCTGATGATTTGTTTGAGCGGCAGATGGTGGCGCTCGGCCATTTCGAAGTCGTTCGGGTCGTGCGCTGGCGTAATTTTCACCGCGCCAGTACCGTAATTCATATCGACGTACTCGTCGGCGATAATCGGGATTTCCTCGTCGGTGATTGGCAATAAAATTCGTGTGCCGATGAGGTGTTTGTAGCGCTCATCGTCCGGGTGGACAGCTACTGCCACGTCGCCCAGCATGGTCTCCGGCCGCGTGGTGGCAATGATGATTTCACCGATTTTATCCAGCGTCGGGTAAGCGATTTGCCACAACTTCCCTTTTTCGTTTTTATGCTCAACCTCGATGTCGGCGAAGCTGGTTTGGTGTTTGGTGCAATAATTAACGATCCGCTCACCGCGGTAAACGAGTCCGTCATCCCACATCTTTTTGAATGTCTCATATACTGTAGCGATGACTTTATCGTCTAGCGTAAAGGTCAAATGCTGCCAAGAAGCGCTGACGCCCAGAGCGCGCAGCTGCAACTCCATATTGCCACGTTTTTCTTCTACAAACTGCCAAACCTGGTCGTACAGTTGTTCACGTGAAAAGTCAAAACGGCTTTTTCCCCGTTTTGCCAGCTCTTTTTCATAAACTACCCATGTCTCAAAGCCAGCATGATCTGCCCCAGGAATAAATACCGCGTCGTCGCCCTTCATGCGGTGATAGCGGATCATAATATCCTTCAAATTCATGTCTAGGGCATGGCCAATGTGCAAGTTACCATTAGCGTTGGGCGGCGGCATGACGATGGAGTACGGTTTGCCAGTGCCAGTCGGCTCTAATGCACCGCTAGTTTCCCACATGGCGTAAATGTTTGGTTCGTAATCGTTTGGGGTGTATTGTTTGGCTAATTGCATGAATAATTCCTACTTTTCACGTGAAAAGCGAGCATCGCTACCGTCAAGATTTTTCACGTGAAAACTCAGACAATAGGCGTAAATGATCTCTCCACGCGGTTATATTACCAAGCCAATTATACCACAGAAAAAGGGGCGGCAAAACCGCGGACGATGCCTGGCTGGGGGTGTTAACGCAGCGCTTGGTAGGCGCGGTACAGCCAGTAGCGGTAGCGCTGTAATGGCAAATCCCAAGCCCCGGCAAAGGTGACGTCGTATCCGCCAAATGAGCGTTTGAACTTGGTGAAGCCGGCCCACGGGTGGCTCTTGTCGGCACCGTCGGGGGCGATGCCGTAGAGGTCGGCTTTGGCTAATCCGCGCTGCTGAGCGTCAATGATTGCCTCAGCCAGCAGGGCAGTGCCAGCGTTGAGCTTGCGGTGAGCTGGGTCTGACGAGGCGCCAGCATGGGCGTAATATAGCGTGTCGCTGCTGTGATAAAACAGGGCAGCGGCAATGGGCTGATCGTCAAGCGCAGCGTAGTACAGTGTGGCTGCGCCGAGTGGGAAGAGGGTGGCGGCTTGCTGGCGGAAATAACTATCGGGGTGTGGTGTGATGCCGCGCTGTCGGGCGACCTCGTGGACAAATTTTAGCAAGATATCAATGTCATGCGGGTCGGTCGAGCGGTGGACAGAGACGCCTTTTTTATGATAATTGCGGTACACATTACGAACTGGCTGTGCCATATGGGCGATCAGCTGGTCTTGCGGCTGGGTCAGGTCGATGACGTGCGAGTGCTCGGGCTGGAGCTTTTGGTAGGTGACCTTTTTCCAGCCGTGAGTTTGCAGATGGGCGGTAAAGTCGAGGTTGGTTGGCTCAACGCGCAGGAAAGTAACGCGGTGTGTTTTACCAAGCTGAGCTAGGGAATCAAGGGCTGCTGCGAGCGAATGCTCGTCATTGGCAGTAGGACCGTATGGGCAATACAGGCGGGAATTGCCAGTGCTGCGCTCTAAAATAGCCAAGTATTCCCAGTCCGGGCCGCTATCGCGAAAGGTGGTGCGCCCGAGCGACTCTTGAAAGGCTTGCCAGGCGGTTGATTGTAAAAAATGTTGGTTCATGTTGTAATCCTCACAACGTTAGATTGCTGTCATTGATAAACTTGGTTGCACTTCCAGGTCGTACGGGTCGGCGGGCTTGTCGATTTGGGCGCGGAAATAACCGAGCGCGGCGATCATGGCGGCGTTGTCGGTGCAGAGCTGGATGGGCGCGTATTCGATATCGATAGGCAAGGCCTCACGCAGTTGGCGGCGTAATTCTTGATTGGCGGCGACGCCACCGGCGATGACGACGGAGGCAGGCTGGAAATTGTCGTAAACTTTCTTAGTCTTATCGACCAAGGTTTTAACGGCGGTGTACTGGAAACTGGCTGCCATATTATGCCTCAATTCGTCGGTTATTAGGGCAGGGAGCTCGTGCGATGGAAAGGTAAAGTCTTTGCCGACCTCGCGCTGAACAGTCCTCAGAACGGCTGTCTTGAGGCCAGAGAAGGAAAAATCGTATTCACCAGCAAGCTTAGCGATGGGTAAGTGAAAGGCGTGCGGATCGCCGAGTTCGGCTGCTTTGGCGATGGCAGGGCCGCCAGGGTAGGGCAGGCCAATGATTTTAGCGACCTTGTCGAACGCCTCGCCGACGGCGTCGTCCTGGGTTTGGCCGATGAGCTGGTAGTCGCCGTGGTTTTGGAACAGGACGAGCTGCGAGTGTCCGCCAGAGACGATGAGGGCGAGGAGGGGGAAGGCGGGTTGATGGTGTGGTAAAGACAGTGCCAAATTGCTGGAATTAACAACGGCTTCCGCACGCCGAGATGCTTTCTCGTCAGATTCTTTGGCGACTGCATTGAGGACGTCGCCAACCTCAGCAATCATCTTTTCGGAGTACTCTTTACGGGTGGCTTCGCCGGCCCGTGGCGTTCGGCTGACGGGGCTTGACGCGCCCGTCACAGCCTCCTCAAAGATGACTGCTGAGGTTGGCTCGACAGTTTTTGACTTGTCAATAATATGGCGAGATCCTTGTTTTGTAATAAAATTAGCGTACACATGCGCCTCGACGTGGTGTATCTTGTAGAGCGGCTTATCGTGAATGATGGCGAGAGTGCGGGCGGCGAGAGTGCCGATGAGCAGCGAGCCGATCAGGCCAGGCGCGTAGGTGACGGCGATGGCGTCGATATCGTCCCAGGTGCAATCAGCGTCAGACAGGGCTTTTTTGATGACAGGGTTAATGACCTCCAGATGGCTGCGGGCGGCGATTTCCGGGATGACGCCGCCGTATTCGGCGTGGATGTCGATCTGGGAATTGACCACATTAGAAAGCAAGCGTTCGCCGTCTTCAACGACCGCCGCCGCTGTTTCATCGCAGCTGGACTCGATTCCCAAAATCCTCATTTGCTTTTATTATAGCAAATATAAGTGGTAAAATAGGGATATGAAAGCCATATTGGTGAAGTTTGTGAGGAAAGTGCTGCCGGGCGGGATGCTGCGGCGGTTAGAAAATGGGTATCGGCGGTTGCGTGTCAAGCTGGTTAGCGCGCGGTATGGTAATCCGTCAAAGCACCTCAGGGTGATCGCGGTGACAGGGACGAATGGCAAGACGACAACGTCGTGCTATATCAATGAGATTTTGAAAGAAGCTCATTTCACGACAGCGATGTTCACCACAGCGGTGATCGAGGTGGCGGGCAAGCAAAAACTCAACGACCTCAATGCCACGGTGGCAAGTACGGCGCGGATGCAGCGGTTTTTCCGCGATGCCAGGCGGGCGAACGCTGACTACGTGGTGCTGGAGGTGACGAGTCATGCGCTGGATCAGCACAAGCTGGACGGCGTGCCGATCGAGGCGGCGGTGATGACGAATTTGACGCAGGATCACCTGGATTATCACAAGACGATGGAAGAGTACGCGGCGGCCAAGAGCAAGCTGTTTCAATTGCGGCCACGGTTTATCGTGCTCAATCGCGACGACGAGTGGTATGACTATTTCAATCAGTTTGTCGCCAGCGAGCAAAAGATGACGTACGGTCGAAGCGCGGAGGCTGAGGCAAAAATTACCCACGTCAAGTTGTACCGCAAGGGCACCGAGGCCGACGTAGTGCTGGATCATCAGACACACTTGGAGTTGGCGACGAATCTGCCGGGCGAGTTCAATGTGATGAACATGACGGCTGCGACGACACTGGCGTATCTATTAGGCGTCAAGCTGGAGGATATCCAGGAGGGAGTGGCTAATGTCGAGGCCGTGCCGGGGCGGTTTGAGCGAGCGGTCGAGGGACTGGGTTATGATGTGATCGTTGATTATGCTCATACGCCGGATGCCCTGGAAAAACTGCTGGCGGCGGCCCGCGATATCACCAAGCAGCGGGTGATTTTGGTGTTCGGGGCGTGTGGTGATCGTGATCAGGGCAAGCGGCCGATTATGGGCGAGATTGCGGCACATGGGGCGGATCGGATTTTCCTGACTGACGAGGAGAGTTATAACGAAGATCCAGAACAAATCCGGCGAATGTTGATGGAGGGAATTGAGCGCGGTCGCGGCGATGCAAAAACGACGGAGATTGCCGATCGGCGCCAGGCGATTGAGCGGGCGCTTGGCTGTGCCAAGAAGGGCGATATGGTGCTGATCACCGGTATGGGCCACGAACAATATCGGATCGTCAATGGTCAGCGGCTGCCGTGGAATGATGGCCAGGTGGTGCGCGAGATCGTTGGTCAGGAACGGGCGGCGTGAGGTATGCGGCTACTATTGGTAACCAGAGGGATTCCCGGCTCTGGTAAGTCGACGTTTCTCGCGGAACAGGGGCTTGATAGGTATACGCTGTCGCCGGATGCGATACGGCTGATGCTGGCGTCGCCGCAGTTGACGATTGACGGACAAGCGACTATGCCGTCGCGTCAGGATGCAATGGTGTGGCGGTTGCTACACGAGATGCTGGAGCAGCGGATGACGCGGGGTGAGACGACGGTGGTTGATGCAACACACACGACGCCAAATTATTTCAAGACGTATGGCGAGCTGTGTCGGAAATATCGCTACCGGCTGGTGGTGATTGATTTTGCTGATGTGCCGCTGGCGGTATGTCAGCAGCGTAATAAAGAGCGGCCGAGCTATAAGGTGGTGCCAAGTAGCGTGCTTGAGCGTATGCATCGGCGGCTGCAGCAGAGTTCATTACCGAAATGGGTGACGGTGGTGCGGACGGCTGAGGAGGTGAGTCAACTGCTTACTAATCAGCCGGAGAACGTTGATAGGTATCGGGCGATTCATCATATCGGCGATGTCCAGGGGTGTTTTACGCCGCTCAAGGAATATTTCGAGCGGTATCCGCTTCGGGATGATGAACTGTATATTTTTGTCGGTGACCTGTTGGATCGCGGTACGGAGAATGATGCGGTGATACGATTTGTGTGTGACGAATTGCTTGACCGACCAAACGTGCGGTTCGTCGAGGGCAATCATGAGCTGTATCTCTGGCAGTGGGCGACCGATCAACCGGTTGCGGCGCGGGTATTTAGCGAACAAACCCAGCCACAGCTGGAGGCGGCAGGCATCGATAAGCGCAAGGTAGCGCGGCTGATGCGGCGGATGGATCAATATATTTTGTATCAGTTTCGAGGTCAAACGGTCTTGGTGACGCATGGCGGGCTCAGTACGCTGCCGGAGCAGTTACCGCTGATGGCGACCAGCCAGCTGATCCACGGCGTGGGGGCGTATGATGAGGTTGGGGCGGTGGATGATGCATTTATGGCGCAGACTGATGACGCGACGTTTCAGATTCATGGACATCGCAACAGGCAGAATTATCCTACACGGTACAACGAACGGTGCTACAATTTGGAGGGAAAGGTTGAGTTTGGCGGCGAGCTGCGAACGGTGCGGCTGGACGAGAACGGCATGACGCCGATCGCTATTCGAAACCAGCGGGCAGCAGCGCGGCTGTATCCAGAAAACGCAGCGTTCCTAAGCCAGCTGCGGCAGAATCACTACATTCGTGAATCAATCCTGCCGGGTGATATCAGCTCGTTTAATTTCAAGCCCGAGGCATTTTATCGCCAAGCATGGACGACGCAGACGATGTGGGCGCGCGGACTGTTTCTCAATACGCTGACGAACGAGATCGTGATTCGGGCCTATGATAAGTTTTTTAACATTGGCGAGCGGCGCGATACTGAACTAGCGGCGCTGGAGCAGACGACGACCTTTCCGGTGCGGGCGTGGGTGAAGGAGAATGGCTTTTTAGGGTTGGTCGGGTATGATTCGGCAGCGGGTGGGCTGGTGATGGCGTCAAAGTCAACGACCGAGGGTGACTATGCGGCGGCCTTTCGGCGAGAGTTTTTGGAGCAATTTCGAGATAAACTACCGCATATTGCTGATTATCTGCGCCGTCATAATGCGTGCCTATTGTTTGAGGTCGTGTTGCCGCGATTTGATCCGCATATTATCGCGTATGAGTCAGACAAGTTGGTGCTGCTCGATATCGTCAAGCGGCAGGTTGCATACGAGGCGGTCGACCAGCAGGAGCGGGAGCGATTTGCACGCGAGATCGGGGCGAACAGCAAGCGTCTGGCGGCGGAGTTTTCGTCGTGGAGGGAGTTTGCGGCGTGGCTCGATCAGCTTCAAGGCATGATGTATCAGTGGCGGGGCGAGTGGATTGAGGGCTTTGTGCTCGAAGATGCTGGTGGTCATCATGTCAAGGTCAAGCTTGATTATTATACCTTTTGGCGGCAGATGCGAACAGCGCTGGAGGCACTGCAGGCTGGTCGGCGGCCATCAACGAGGCCCGATTGTCCTGATCCGGCGCTGGCAGCCCGGGTGATTGAATATATGCGGCAGCTACCCGCCGAGGACTTAGCGCGGATGGACATTATCGCGCTGCGGCGATGGTTTGAGTAGGCGAGTGGTTGGTTTCTTGTTCTACGCAGGGCGGTCTGGTACAATTTTGACATAAGCATAACGGAGGGGGCGCTTATGTGGAAACTTATTATTAGTGTTATTGGGGCTACGTTAGCGGTGTGCATCGCGGTGCCGGCGATAGCTGGAGCGGCTTCTGAGTATGATGACATTATTGATAAAGTCTCAACAAAAACACTAATTCATCATATTGATAATTATCATGGCAAGACCTGCGGAAGTCCTGATGACGATTATGCGAAGAAGTGGCTGTTTACTTTTAAGCAAAAGAGATATTATTCAGGCGACCCCAGAGACCACCAGGCGGCGGTAGAAAGTTTAGAGCGCGCTATGTCGTCGCCAAAGGGTGCGTACGCGGTTGTTTATGAGCAGAATAAAAAACATAACGGCACAGCGTACCTTATAAAAGTCTTTTGGACAGAAGATGGTAAGGACGATTATGTTTATCGTTTTTATAAAAATCATCAGACAAGCGGGATTGCTCTAGCGAGAAAGGAGGGCAGTCGGACAAAACTTTATGTGGCTACTATTGCCAGTCCTAAATTGGTTTTAGGGGGTAGCAATTGCGCCCCTGAATACTTATGGGGACATAAACAGTCACAGGCTTTTATATCTGACTTGAATATATCTGCAGGATCAAATAAAAAACTCTTCACGTCTACGTTTCCTGTTGATTATCCAAGTGGCTATGCAGGCCCCAGTTTCCAGATAATCGTTCGGCGATCGGATGGTGGCCAGACTCGTCTCAATACGATGATTTTACGGAGAAGATAACGACAAATGATTTGGTGAGTTACGTAAATCGTAATAAGAAATTTTGTGCACCGGCCGACCACTCAAATAGTTGGTTTACAGCATTGAGACAAGCAAACATTTCTATGGCGAAAGGCCATTTCTATCATAAGGACTATATGACGAGCCTTGAGCGGGCGATGGCAACTGGTGCGTACGCTGTTGCCTATAGCGCTGAGCCTAGCGGCCCTCGGTATATAATTGTATATTGGTCGGAAAATAGAAAAGATTTCCATATTAAGTTTTATGGTGACGCCCCGTATCGAACAGCTACCATCACGCATAAATGGGGAAGTAATGCTAAACTATACGGTATGTTTGCCGGTAATGTCAAACCTTTCTGGGATCAGGGTGGTTGTGAGGTTGAGTTTTTACAGGGGAATTATAGTAACAACGCTGTACCCATTGCCCAGTTCAACGAGTCGTATATGCCATGGTACGCTGGCAATAATATGAAAATCTTCACCTCAACCTTCGATGTCGAATATCCAGACGGCTATAAGGGTAAGCCGATTCCTGGTGATCGACGCAATATCAAGTATCTCGCTCTCGGCGACTCCTTCTCCAGCGGCGAGGGTGATACTGACAAAAATCCGGCGACTGGCCGGAAGTATTATCGCCAGTGGACGGATGTGAAAGAAGATAAGGCGAAGGGCGCGCCAAGGGAAAAGTGCCATGTCAGCACGCGTTCGTATCCGTACAAGCTGGCGAACTGGATGGGGCTGGGTAGCGGCCCGTCGGCGGCGTGGGCGTCGGTTGCGTGTAGTGGGGCGACAGTGTACGACATGAATTGGGACAATTCGGGCGGCTATGAAGGGCAGGACAGTCCACTCGGGCGGTTGCATGGTTATGACAACAAAGGAGTATTGCAGAAGATGGCGCTCAACGAGATGATTCCAGGGCGCGTCAAGCAAATCGAGTTCGTAAAGAAATACCAACCAAAGGTGATCACGCTGACGGCGGGCGGGAATGATGTGGATTTTGGCGGTAAACTGGCGAACTGTGCCATATATCCCGTATCGTGTAATTGGGCAACTTCATCAAAGCGGAATGAGCTCAAAAATGATCTGCGAAATCAATTTGACAAACTTAAGAACTTCTATGATGAGCTTAAGTCGGCCTCTAGTCATAAGGCCAAAATATATGTCTTAGGGTACCCCCAATTTGTAAATGGCGATCCAAACGCAAAGTGTAAAAGTACTCTAAATCTTGACAATAGAGAACGAGAGATGATTACAAATGCAGTAACGTATTATAACAGTGTCATAAAGCAGGCCGCCAGGGCTGCTGGGGTGAAATATATTGATACCGAAACGGCACTAGGTAATCATCGTCTGTGTGACCAGACTGATAGTTACGTCAACGGTGTGGCCAGTCTTCGGGATTTAGCGTTTAGTGGCAGTGAACTTCAAGAAAGTTTCCACCCAAATGCCAAAGGACACTCTGCGATAGCAGCACGGTTTAAAGAGGAATTAAGAGGCGAAAATCCTTTGCATTACGAAAATTGTCCCGGAACTGGGAAGTTATATTGTCCAGACGACTCTGCTACTAAAAAATCAATTCCTGACACAGAGTATTTTACCGTGCAGAATGAAGATGAGGATATGCGAGTGGTACATTATCAATCTGCTAGTGGTCAAATTGTTAAAAAAGAGATTTTAACTATTAAGACACACGAAATACCGTACAAATCACTATCGCCGATAAAAATAACCCTATATTCAAATCCAATAAAGCTAGGTGAGGTATTCGCGGGAGCTGATGGAAAAATAGATAGTTCCGTAACTATTCCAGCTACCATACCGGCTGGTTATCATACCCTCGAGTTGTCTGGAGTTGACGAAAAAGGGCACAAACTTAATCTTTACCAAACCATTCTCATCAAAGGTCCAAACCCGGACGATATCGACGAAAACGGCACACCAGATAAAAATCAACCCTGTGGTGCATTTATCCAAGCCGCCAACAAAGACGAAGACCTTGACGGCATCGACGATGCCTGCGATCCTGAAATCACCGACCCCATCCTCTACACCGCTCGCAACGGTAAATCGTCGCTTGGCGAAGATGAGGATCGGATTTATCTCTTTCGCAATACGCGAGCAGCCAACCTGACTGGTGTCACAAACGATTACGTTGGCAAGTCGAAAAACCAGAATAATGCTGATGCACTGATAGGACATACTTTAAGCGAAGAAACTCGTGGACTAGCATTCGAGAAATTGGTCATTATGAAAGAAGATGACGGTGATATTAAAAAAGGAACACCGATTATCCTCGCAAAAGATGTGAACGAAAAGTGCTATGCCCTAAAACCAGAAGATTACCTATCACCAGCACTCAAACCTGGGTCAAAAGATTACAAGCTACGAGGATTGATAAAACTAAATACACTACCGAAGGGGGTTGGTTGTGAAGAACAATAAAGTTGCAAAATACGTCTTGATAGTATATACGTGTTTGTTGGTAATAATGGCATTTTGCCTATTCGCGGGAATACCGAATCTAGACATGAATCCGAGGCAAGTTAACTCACTGTTAGGGATTATTCTTGTGTGGGCAAGTGTGATCGGTATAGCTATAAACCTGCTCACGGTAATTTTTATAAAAAGTCTACGCTCCATTGCCGTAGTGCTGCTCATCGTATGCACATTTGCACTGGCAGAAGGATGTTTTCATTATTTTTGGTTTTCACAGCCATTCGCAGGGGGACGGTGAAGTAGCACATGGCTAATCACCCTATGAAGATTAATAAAACTAAACAAACTACCGAAGGGGGGTGATTGTGAAAAAGAATAAAAAGATAACGCAGAATATATTATTGACGGCCGTTATGGCTACCATGCCGTTACTCGTGGTGCGAGGTGATGCATATCAGATAGGACTGATTATAGAATGTATTGCAGCCGTGATCAGTCTGTTATTATTGTTTACCTCTGCGAATAGAAGAAAGAATTTTCCACTTTCACATCTGGCGGCTGTTTTATGGCTATTTATCCCCGTGTCATTTTTGTTCCTACTGCAGACATCCTTGTTTGGGGGCGGTTTTGAAGGGCTTTCTAATTGGGCGAGAACCGGACTCATGGTTGGTATCGTCGCTATAATATTGACAAGTATTCAGCTGTTCAGAGTGAATCGTTAATGGGGTTTGATAGGGTGAGTTGTGAAGATGAGCCAACAAGTACGTCAGAACACCAAGGACACGACCGGGAAATTTCATTACTATTTGGTGGCTACTTGGTCGTGGCGATAGGTTGATTAACTAACACAGCCGATTTATCATGAGGGGTAGGTTATGAAAGACAATGTAGCGACGACGGACAAGCCATACTTAAGCGATACAGCAGTAGTTTTGCTGGTAGTCGCACCGATAGCTTTGTGCGTGCTGCTCTTTGTTATGGCGCGATGGGATACGTGGTGGATTCGTGAATATCATGTTATTGAGATAGCAGCAATGGCGCTACCAATGCTGCTATCAGCGGCGGGAGTGTGGATGGTAGTGTGGCTGAGGGGTGTATATAAACTCTGTGCGTTCAGTAGCCTCGCGGTAGCGGCATTATTCTGGCTGGCGTTTCTTTATAAGCTATCGCAGTGATTTTTACGACTCTTGCGGTACTTGGTGCGGCGATTGATAGTCATAAGAATTGTTCCGCAGATGAAAAGTGGTGGCACGCAGAATAGGTACACCAATTCTCCTAGCCCATCAGCGAGAAAGCAATTACCCCTGGAAAATCCGCTACCGCAACGCCCCGGAATGCCCCACCCGCCGATCGTCATGTCGAGGAGCAGTATGAGTATTGCGAGGTAAAACAGGATGCCTGTTATAACCAGTGGCCAGCGATTGCGTAGATTCTGGTGGCGGGCGGCGGTGATTGACCGGTCCGTTATCCCTATCATCAGCAAAGTGATAAGCATGGCCACCATGAACCACATTGAGTCGTGCAGATAGTAATCATAATAATAGTCAGGCGGACCAAATTGGTCGGAGTTGAGCTTGTGTAGGTGGTCATTATGGGCAGTTGTAAGTACAAAAACGAGAATTGTCAGACCGTAAATAAGCCAGCGTATAATGCGGACGGTAATTGATTTTTTTGATGTAGTATTTTCGCTCATCAATGGTCGCTTTCAAAAAATTGCCGTTTCTTTTCAAGCCACGCGTCTGACTGGCGGACGAGCTTTTGGCTGTCGGCGGGGTTTTTGAGGAGCGGCTTGATGGCCTCCTCGAGGTAGATGCCACCCTGGGAGCCCTTGAAGAGGAGAGTGGTGTCTTTATTGGCCAGGCGAGCGAGGAGCTCAGTAGTATCAGTGGCTTTAGTAAACGAAGTGACAGTGCAACCATTTTGGCGAGCAACTGGAGCGAGGAATTGCTCGGCCAAGCGGCCGACAGTGATGACGTGGTCAAGCTGCTTTGGGTCGCACAGTGCGCCAACGGCAGCGTGTTCGGCAGCCGCGGTCTCGCCCAGCTCGTTCATGTCGCCAAGGACGGCGATTTTGGTTTTGGCGGGCAGCTGGTAGAGGGTTGTCAGGGCGGATTTTACAGCGAGGGGACTGGAATTATACGAATCGTCGATGATGGTTGCATCGTTGATACCGGGCAAGATATTCATGCGGCCGCTGACTGGCGTGAAATTCTCGAGCATGGTTATCACGCATTCAATGTCAAGTCCAAGCTCTAACGCCACCGCCGCTGCGCCGCCGGCAACACGGAGTTGATGCGCGCCGACAACAGGAATGATGAATGGGCGTGAGGTTTGGTCGGCGTGGACGAGCCGGCACTGAAAGCCCTTGCCGCTGGTAAATTTACCGATAGCCATCTGGTAGTCGGCGCCCAGCTCGGTGCCGTAGGAAATGATTTGGCCGCAATCGGCGAAGTCCACGAACTCGGGGCGAATGTCGTCGCGGTTGTAGATCACTTTTTCGCTACATTCAGCGAGCGCAAATTCCTCGCGGGCGACAGTTTCTAGTGAGCCAAAAAACTCCATGTGCTCGGGTGCGATGGCGGTGACGATGGTAATGTCAGGGCGAATATAGCGGCCAAATGCAGCCATTTCACCGGGGTGATCAATGCCGAATTCTTGGACGATAACGTCGAGGTCATGCTGGCGACGGGCAGCGCGGCGGGCTCGGCCCAAGACCGATAGCCAATTCCATACCGAGCGGGGGTTCTGTGGTGAATCGACACCGAGAATTTCCAGCGGCGCGCTAAACTCGGCGTTGAAGTTGCCGCGGTTGGTGCGGACTTTATAACTGGAGTTTAGGACATTGACGAGAGTTGATTTGGTAGTGGTTTTACCGACGCTGCCGACGACGGCAACGAGCTTGATGTGCGGATTATGCAGGAAGAATGTAGTGACAGAGCGGGCGAGAATGCGCGAGATGAGGGTTTTGAAGAGTCTCATGGATATAGTATAGCACTTTTCAGTGGGTATAGTGAATCAGATACTTGATTTTTTATCAAGTTTATGCTAATATTCACTACAGTTATGCTTAATCATGAACGGACATCAGCACGAAGGTTGACGCCACCTCGCTGGGGCAGGGTGGATGACTTATTATATGCTGTCACAAAAACACCAGAATACCAAAAAACAATCAATGAGGTGAAGTCTCAAAGAGCTGAGCGACAGCCAGCACAAGAGAGTAATACCGAAGAGTGGGGCGTACAACTTATCGAAAGCTTGCCTAGTGTGCTGCGCGCAAAAGCAGTTGCTATTATGGCTGCACAAGCCGTATCGGAGCGAGTGGGGCGAACCCATAAATATGAGAGCGACCAAACTCGCCAATTAGCGCTTATGGCAGCGATACCAAATTGGCTGTTAGCGCAGCGACAGCTTGATCAGCATGGCGACACGATGAAGCGTCCTGAGAAAAAGAAATTACTTGGTCCAATAATAGCATTTAACCATGCTCTTCGTAAGATAATAGACGCGGAACAATGTTCGCGGATGCAGCAGTTAACTGATTTTGTTGGCGGTGTTGCTTTAACGATGGGTAAGAGCGGGGAAATCGCTCAATATGCAGAAAATGCGGCACAAATAACCCTCGTCGGTATGAGACAGGAAATTGCAGCAGAGAGCGTCCTAAGTTCAATGCAGGAAGTGCATGGTATCAGGGGTGCAAACGATGAGGAAGAACTGAACGGTATAGATATTGTCGTGAATTATAACGGTGTTGAGGTTGGGATTGATATTAAATCAAGCCAAGCTGCCGCTGATAAAGCAAATAAAGTCGCTAGAGAACATAGGGATACTGAGTATATGGCGGTGTGGTCTGGGTTTACCGGTCGTGATTTTGGTGACAAGCTCATTTTGGAGAATTGGCAGCTTAGAAATCGACAAGACTATTACCGCTCCGTTATGGATGTAGTAATTCAGCAAGCTGGGCATAATGTTGCATAATATATCAGAATAGTTTATAATACTAAAGATGACTATACGTTCATATAATATTATCACCCCTGACGATTCAAACTCGGAAGTATTTCTGAGACAACAATATATAGAAGCACTTGAGCGTAGCACTGAGATACCTGGCAAGGTAGGCGCGGTTGCGCTTCGGTTGGTTGTGACTCCTAATTCTGATGGTAATGAGTTGGCGACACGGCGACACCAACAGGACGGTAGTGCTGAGACAATTATGCTAAATGCAACCATGGTGCTTGATTCAACAGGTTTTGACGAGTCCTCTATTCGAGCGACTGGAGATGTTACGGTCGGGACAAAGAAAGCAGTTCGTGGCTGGGGGAGGCTTGAAAAAGATAAGAATGATCAATTAAAACTGTATGTTAATGAAGGGCTGGCGAATCCGGAGGAACCAGGTGAGGCGGCTATGAAGTTCGATTTCTAGCACTCACCCTTGACGAGTGCTAATTTGGTGCGGTACAATGGGTGTATTGTTAACGAAATGGAGGATGATATGGATACACCTATCAAGCCTCTCGGCGACCGCGTGGTAGCGGTGCGCGAGGAGGCGAAAACGCAGACGGCTAGCGGGATTTATTTGCCGGACAACGCCAAGGAGAAGCCAGTGGTGGCTGAGGTCAAAGCGGTTGGCGGTGATGTCAAGAATGTAAAAGTGGGCGACAAAATTGTATATAAGGAATATTCGACTACGGATTTAAAAATTGACGGCACGGAATATTTGATCGTCCGCGAGGAAGATATTTTAGCAACGGTTGTTTGAGAAAAGAGGAGTTTTTAGTATGGCAAAAAAAGTTTTTTACGATGATGATGCGCGCGCTCGCGTGTTGGGCGGTGCCGAGGCGCTGTATAACGCAGTTAAGGTAACTTATGGACCAAAGGGTCGCAATGTGGTGATTGCCAAGGGATTTGGCGGACCAACGGTGACGCACGATGGCGTAACGGTGGCGGAAGGCATTGAGCTGCCAGAGAACGATGATGAGACATTGGGTTACAAAGTTGGTGCTGATTTGATCAAGCAGGCGGCTAAGAATTTGAATAAGCAAGCTGGTGACGGTACCACAACCGTGACGGTGCTGACCTATTCGATTTTGAAGGAAGCCAACCGGCTGATCGCAGCGGGCCACAACCCAATGGAGCTGCGCAAGGGTATCGAGCAGGCTGGCGCAGAAATTGTCAAAGAGCTAAATAAATTAG
>CAUUMU010000014.1:0-19254 GCA_963546435.1 uncultured Candidatus Saccharibacteria bacterium | reverse complement strand
TCTCTGACGAATTTATGAAGCGGGTGCAAAAAGACCAAGATTGGTACTTGTTTGATCCAGCAGATACGCCAGATTTGCCAGAGTTGTATGGTGAGGAATTTTCCGCGCGTTACAAAGAGTACATTAAGTTGGCTGAAGCTGGTAAGCTGCGCGTCTTTGAAAAGACATCGGCTCGCCAGCAGTTCAAGCAGATCCTGACTAGCCTACAGGCTACCAGCCACCCGTGGCTCACCTGGAAAGACACCATCAATGTGCGAGCATTGAACAATAACACGGGTACGATTCACCTGTCCAATCTCTGTACGGAAATTACCTTGCCGCAGGACAAAGACAACATCGCTACCTGTAACCTGGTGAGTATCAACTTGTCAGCCTTTTTGAATGAAGATAAGACGTGGGACTGGGATCGACTCAAAGAAGCGTCGCGAGCAGCGGTGCGTCAATTGGATAACTTGGTGGATATCACCCAGACGCCGATTCCGGAAGCCATGTACTCAAACAACCAAACACGGGCGATTGGTCTGGGAATAATGGGCTTTACTGATGTGCTCGAGAAACTTGGCTACTGCTATGAGTCTAAGGAATCATACAATCTGATTGATACACTCACCGAATTCATCAGTTATCACGCTATCGACCAATCAGCAGACTTGGCACAGGAGCTGGGCAGCTATCCTACCTACAAAGGTAGTGGCTGGAGTAAGGGGATTTTGCCAATCGACACACTAGAGACGCTGTCTACTGACCGCAAGGTAAAGGTGAAAATTGATCACAAGTCGAGCCTCGATTGGGATTCGCTTCGAGTGAAAGTCAAGAAGGGTATGCGCAATGCGACACTGATGGCTATCGCGCCGACGGCTAACATCGGTCACATTGCTGGTACCACGCCGGGTATCGATCCACAGTTTGCACAAATCTTTAGCCGCTCGACTCTGAATGGTAAGTTTTTGGAGGTAAATAATAACCTGGTGCGCGACCTCAAGGCGCTGAACTTGTGGGATGACATCAAGGAAGAGGTGTTTGCCAACCAGGGTGATATTCAACACATCGACGCTATCCCGCAGAAGCTCAAAGACGTTTACAAAACCAGCTTCCAGCTCAGCCCGTATGCTTTTATCGAGGTGGCAGCGCGGGCGCAAAAGTGGGTCGACCAGGCGATTAGCCGCAACATGTACCTGGAAACTCGCGATATCGATGAATATGTGGAAATTTATTCTGAAGCCTGGCGGCGTGGTCTGAAAACGACCTACTATCTACACGTTAAACCACGTCACCAATCAGAGCAGACCACGGTGTCGGTGGAAAAATTAGCAGAACAGAAGATTCGAACTGGTGCTAAAACACGCGGGTTTGGATTTGCCAAGGTTAATAAATAAAAGGAGGAACGATATGGAAACATTACCAGGAATTGAAGGAGCTGATTCACCAGTAGAGATACAGCGTACAGGCTGGGACGACCTACAGCACTATGTACAAGATGCACTGCCTGGCACTGTGCAGGATGAATTGCCGATTGAGGAGGTAGCATAATGGGAATCTTAGGTTCAGGACTACGCGATGGGCTGAGCTTGCACCCAATTCGTTATCCGTGGGCATACGATTTATACAACCAAGCAGTGGCTAATACCTGGTTCCCAAACGAGGTGCAGTTAGTACAAGATTTGGCGGATTTTGAGAAACTCAGTGACGAGGAAAAGCATGCGCTCAAAACGGTAATTAGCTACCTTAATCCAAACGAGCTACTAATCAACAAGTCGCTGGCCTTTGGTATTTATCCATACGTTAACGCCGCTGAAGCACAGCTCTATCTGTCAAAGCAGATGTGGGAAGAAGCCAACCACTTCATGACGTTTGAATACATCATCGAGACGTTTCCGTTTGATCGCGAGGAAATTTATGCGGCGGGCTTTGGCAAAAAATCGCTGGCTGACAAGGCAGATTTCCAGAACAAGCACCTGGATGTGATGCTCGATCCAAACCTTGATATCTACACGCTGGAGGGCAAGAAAGATTTTGTCCGTTCGCTGGTGGCCTATAACATCGTGCTGGAGGGCATTTGGTTCTACTCGGGCTTTATGGTTGGTATGAGCTTCCGTCAGCGCAACTTGCTGCGTAATGTCGGTACGTTGCTAGACTGGATTACCAAGGATGAGAATTTGCACTTAACCTTTGGTATCAACTTGCTGCTCACCATCTTGGACGAAAACCCAGAACTGGAAACCCAGGAATTTGCTGAGGAAATTCGCAACCTCATCCTGCAGGCGGTTGAGCTAGAAAAAGAGTACAACAAGGACATGTTGCCAAAGGGAATCCTTGGCTTGAACGCTGATTATGTCAATCAATACGTCATGCACATGACCGACCGCCGCTTGGTCGAGCTTGGCTTTGAGCCTGAATACAACGTGGCCAACCCAGCCAAGTGGATGGCTACCGCAAACGATACCTTGGAATTGGTCAATTTCTTTGAGAGCACTAATACCAGCTATGAAGTAAATACCACGAAGTAACTGCCATGGACAAAATTACAACAGATATTTTAGATACAGTTGAAATTGGCGCTTTGGCGACTGTTAATCGCGATCGCACGCCGTTAATCACGCCGCTCCACTTTGTACGTTATAAAAATGACAACATCATTTGGATCTCTGACCGACAATCCCGCCATGCCGTTAATGCGTACCGCAGTGGTGTTGTAGAATTTGTAGTGTGGAACGATCAAAAGAGTGCTGTATTTTTGACAACGAAGGTAAGAGAGCTACCAGAGGAAGAGGAGGCGGCGGCTTTGCAGGCGTATGCCAATAAGTTAGGCGACTTCATGCCGCGCGTGGAAAATAGGCAAATTTACATCATGCCAATCGGTAATCTTGATGAAAAAAACACAACAGGAAATTGGCGACACTATATTGCATAAGCGCTATATATAGCGTAATATAAGCACTAGCGCTACTAAATATAGATAAGGACAGATAAATGAACGCAAGTCAAATTATTTCTGACGACATGACTTTGGAAGAAAAATTGAATGCCATTGATGCGGCGATGCGAGCCGCGCAAGCGGTGGCTGACGACCAGGCCAAGGCGAATGGCAGTGTTGCTGCGCCCATTGATCCGGCAAGTCTGACGATTTGCGATGGCTGCGAATAAAGCGATCAAAAATATACTTTGTTGTTGATGTGTTATACTTAAGACAACGTAGAGGGGGCGTATGGGGTTAACAATCAAAAAGCGACACGGTAATTTGCAAACTATCGGCTTGGTAGCTATGACGGCACTCATTGGAGTGTCGTTTTTATTACACCAGGTGACAGCTTCTGCCGCCGGGGCTAATTGGATGGATAATGATCCGGTGGTAAAACATGTGCGGCCGCTTGATTCGGCGGTTGATCCAAATGCTAATGTGCGCGGCCATTGCAAATTGGAGACAGTGACAGTGGCAAAGACGTATGACGACAAAGATCCGACAATGAAGCTGACGCTCTGTCTGAATGAATTTAACGGCTGGCGGTTTGGGCAGGCAAATGGGTGGTATGATGTGTATGCATCAAATGGCGGTCTTTTTTATAAAGTGAATAGTTTGAGTGCACTTCATTGGTTTCGGGGGACGGACACTATTATTGGTATGCACCGCGGGTATGCGTTTGACTATGATGAAATCTCTCATCTAAAGAAATACCATAATTTCACCAAGCGCCTCACGATGAGTAGTAATAAAAAATATTTTGACTTTGATATGTCAAATCCAGCATTTTCACTTGATTATAAAGGAAAACCTATGTACGCCATCAGTTGGGGAATTTCTAATAACGGGCGGTATCTCGTCTATTCTGGTAGCGCAAGGCATGTTAATGCTTATGATATATTTTCGCGTATTGATCTAGAGACGGGCGAGCGAAAGGTATTTGGCAGAGGATATTATGATCACACGCACAATGTAGAACCGCAACCAAGTGTGGCGGTGTCAAATGACGGAACACAGGTGATTATTGGCGGAACGGCGGCATTCAAGGTGTGGCGAATTACGCCTGAGTGCCTCGTTGATCGTGAAAAGATGAAGGATGAATTTCGCGACCCGTGTCCGACGAGGATGATATACCCGAAGTTTTATGGTGATCAGTGGAAAAATATTGAGGCATCACATGAGCGAATATCTGCGAACGATGACTTTACAGAATTAACGTATCAACATCGGGCGTTACGGGGTCAGGCGATCAACGAAGTGGTGACGATATCTATAACCAAGGATGAACCTCAAGCCTCTCGGCTCGACTATCTCGCAATGGGCGATTCGTATTCGAGTGGGGAGGGGGATATTCAGAATGGGGTGTCAAGTCATTATATTCGCGAAACTGGAGGTAAGGAGGACTGTCATCTCAGCAGTCGCTCATATCCATTTCTGCTCGCTAAGGCTTGGAACGTTCCGGATGGTAAATTTAATACGATAGCATGTAGCGGCGCAAGGGTAATACACGACTATATTTTTCGGTTAAAGTATTATTCTGGGCAGAATACCGTTACAAAGAAGAAGTTTAGTGAGGGAGATAGAGATGAAATTATTAAAAATGCAAAAAGTAACTTCCTGCCAGGCTATATACCGCAGATAGAGTTTGTTAGAGAATACAAACCCAAAGTTATCACGTTGACTGGTGGCGGTAATGATGTGGGCTTTGGCGACGTACTTCGTGCTTGTATTATTGGGAGTTGGCAGTCGCCTAGTCTTTGTGGGCACGCCATACCCGGTAGTCGGCTTAACAAGATGCTAAAAGACAGTATTCATAATCAGTATGGGGTAACGAAATTACTAATAAAGAAAATACGTGAGGCGTCACCTAAAACAAAAATATATATTATAGGCTACCCACAATTTATAGCGAAAGGAACCCAAAATTGTTACTTTAACGCTATGTTTATTAATCCTCTCGAACGTGCCCTCATAGTTAATATGACCCAAGAGATGAATGAGGTTCTGTCTAGGGCGGCCACGGATAGCGGTGTACCATTTATAGATCTGTCCAACTCACTTGTTGGGGGCAGACTTTGTGATCTATCTTCGTCGTTTGTAACGGGAAGCCATAACCTAATCCCTAATATAAATGATACTACTGTACAAAATCTATTTCACCCAAGCCCTCTAGGGCATGTAAAAATGGCTAGTGATATTCTAAGTAGGGTAAGCGATATATATCGCGGCAACAATACTCCTAAATCTACGGCACTGCCTACCTCCAAACTTGGGCACGTCTATGAACAAGCTCCAGTAACGAGCAAACTGAACACTAGCTACCGACTGCAGACAGAGGCCGGATCGCCACTTCGTGTTCGGTCTGACGATCGGCTTAAGCCCGGTAGTAAGGTAAGGGTTACATTATATTCAACACCGCAAGACCTGGGTGAGTATGTAGTGGGTGACAGCGGAAACGTTGACTTAAACCTCGCGATACCGAAAAATGTTGAGCCAGGACAGCATACCATTGTACTTGATGGTGTTTCTAATGACGGCAGGAGAGTGACATATTATGGATTTATGGCAGTTACTGCCATAAACAAAAAAGTTCAAACTAAAGACACTCTAGCAAAGATACAACCAAAACATCATACGGCAGGGGCCAATAAAGCCACAAAGACGCAAAATTCTCCCCAAAAAGATGAATACAATAACTTACCGCATTTGATCACCATAAACATCATAATAGTTGGAGGAGTAGCATATGTCATCCATAGACTCAAGCGCTAAGCATATTGATTCAGAAAAAACTAAAACCTGGAAGGAGTATCGAAACAAGGTGTTGATAATCGTATTCTCAATACTCCTTGTCGCATTTATTGCTATAGATATCTCGCCCTTCGGCGGTGGAAACATAGAGTTATATGCCAAGTGGATTGAATGCGGACATAAGCCGTATAAGGGCATGAGCACTAATCCATTTAGTGCAAACGGCACCTCTTACTACAGTAAAGATTATATACCTATTAGATTCATACTTAGCAACCTTGAAGTAACTCGAAGGTCTTTCTGTACTGAGAAAGAGGCCGAGCTGGCGGGATATTCAGCGGATAGTAACAAGGCAGTATTCCCCCACCTGACTAAGGAAGAGGAGGCCATTATGTGGAATAGGCTGCACGGAGATCGCTAGAATGAGAATGAAGCCCATATCAAATAAAGACAAACAAATCATAAAAAGAATCATGAAACACAAGAAGCAAATACTACTAAGCTTCATAATTTTATTCATGGCAGTAGTCCTGATAGATATCTCTCCTTACGGTGGTCAGAACCTCCAGCTCTATGCTAAATGGATTGAATGCGGGCATAAGCCGTATAAAAGCACGTCTTTTCTTAACCCGACAAGAACGCCTTACTATACACAGCTCTATTCTCCAGTGCTTTTGTCATCTTGGGATGCCGGTGAAAGGTTTTGCACACCTCATGAAGCTGAACTGGCCGGATACTCGGCTAGTTCAGATAAGTATATTTATCTGAATTTAAATACAGAAGAAAGAAAATGGCTAGATGAACAGATTAATAAGGGTAATCTGTAGGCAGTAGTATATGCATTTCAAAATTATCTCAGAAAAAGATAAACAACTATTCAAAAAACTAGCTAAGCACAAGAAAAAGATATGCTTAGGATTTGGTATACTTCTGCTTATCATCTTGCTCGTGGATGCTTCTCCTTTCGGTGCAAACAATGTTCAGTTGTACACCAAATGGGTTCAGTGCGGAAGGCGACCGTACGTAGGACAGTCTTTTTACGTTACCACAAAGGTTGATTATTATACCGTCAGCAGCCCTTTTATCGGGAGTAAATCTCTGTTGAATTCTATTGAATTTTTCTGTACACCCCATGAAGCTGAACTGGCCGGCTATTCGGCGAATCCAAATAAGCCAGATTTTCCGCATTTAACTCCGGAAGAAAAAGACGATATGTGGCGGCGACGCCAGCAGCGGTGATGGCTAAATATCTTCTGCTTTATACTAAAAAGTGTTACAATAGGGTCTCATGGAGGCAAATAAAACTGTGAGGAAAAAACAAAAATATATCTTTGTTACTGGTGGCGTGCTGTCGGGTGTAGGTAAAGGGATCACGGCCGCCAGTATCGGCGCAGTGCTACAGGCCAAGGGTATCGCCGTGTCGGCCCAAAAGTGCGATCCGTATCTGAATGTTGATGCCGGACTATTGAACCCGAAAGAGCACGGCGAGTGCTTTGTGACCAAGGACGGTGCCGAGACCGATTTGGATTTGGGTCATTACGAGCGGTTTTTGGATTTGGAACTGACGCGGAAAAACACCACGCTGTCAGGCCGATTGCTGCGCGATTTGATCGCCGATGAGCGGGCTGGTAAGTTTGGCGGCCAGACGGTACAGATGGTGCCGCATTTGACTAACTCTATCAAGGCAGCTATCCGCGAGGCGGCCGAAGGTGACGTCCACATCGTGGAAATTGGCGGTACGGTTGGCGACTACGAGGGTCTGAGCTTTATCGAGGCGATTCGCGGTTTTGCGCTGGATGTGGGGCGGGGAAATTGCCTATTCGTGCACGTGGTATATGTGCCGTTTTTGGAGGCATCGCATGAATATAAGACCAAGCCGGCTCAAAATGCGCTGGCGGATCTTCGCGGTTTTGGAATTATGCCGGATGTGGTGGCGGTGCGGACTGAGGGTCATGACAAGCCGCCGCGCAGTATCGGCGAAAAAATTGCTATTTCGTCTGGCGTGCGCCGCGAGGGAATTATTATGATGCCAAATGTTGATACGGTATATGAAGTGCCATTGACGGTGTATCGCGATCTGGGCAAGTTATTGGGCGAGTTTACCGACAATTCAGTGGAGCCAAATTTACAGCGGTGGAAACGTCTAGCTCAGCGCGATACTACTGAATATGCCAAGCGGGTAACCGTCGGCTTGGTGGCTAAATACATTGATAATTCTGATACTTACTTGTCGGTGACTGAGGCGCTAAAGTCTGCCGCTTGGGCGAACAAAAGCGAGATTTCTATCAAGTGGATTAACGCCGAGACAGCCAGCGAAGCTGATTTTGCCAGCGTTGACGCTATTGTGGTGCCGGGCGGTTTTGGTACGCGCGGCGTGGAGGGCAAGATTAAGGCGGCTGAGTATTGTATAAAAAACAACAAGCCGTATTTAGGAATTTGCTTGGGTTTGCAGGCGGCGGTGATTGCGGCAGCGCGTTTGGGCGGCGTGGCGAATGCTAACAGTGAAGAGTTTGGCGCTGAGCCTGGCGCGAATGTGGTGTACATCATGGACGGCCAGCAGGGCAAGCAGTCGACCGGCGGTACGATGCGCCTCGGCGATTATCCGGCGGTGCTGAAATCTGGTTCGCTTGCGGCTAAAATGTATGGTAAAACAGAGGTAATTGAGCGGCACCGCCACCGCTACGAAGTGAATCAAGATTTTGTTCAAGCGATTGAGCGGGGCGGTCTAGTGATTTCTGGTACGTCGCCAAATGGCCAGCTGGTGGAGTTTATTGAGGCGCCGCATCATCAGTATTTCGTGGCTACGCAAGCTCACCCTGAATTTAAGTCGCGCCCATTCCGACCGCATCCGCTATTTGACGGGCTGATTCGAGCTAGCTTGACAAAGTAAAAAACTTATGCTAACATACAGCCAGATAGTACCTAAAATAAAAAGGAATAAAAATGGCTGAAGAAACAATTGAAATGCAGGATCCGCTTGATAAGACGACGCTGAGTCATGACGATGCCTCGGCGCTTGGGTATGTTTTGCGTCACGTCAAGGGCTCGAGTCCGAGTTCGGTGACGCTGCTGCAGCTGGAAGAAATGGGTCAGGAGTAAAACTGCGTGCCGTCTGTTATACTGGAAGGTATGGAACAGATTATTTCTCAGGCGGTGAAGCAACGTTTTGATCGAGATGTGTCGGTGCAATTAACGCGCCCTGATCCAAAGTTTGGCGATTTTGCGACGAATGTGGCGCTGCAGCTGGCGAAGCCGCTGGGTAAGAATCCGCGCGAGATTGCTGAGGCGATTGCTGAAGAGCTGCGTGGTCACGAGGAGCTGAGCGAAGTTAGTGTGGCTGGGCCGGGCTTTATCAATGTGAAATTGAGCGATCAAGCGGTGTTGGAGTCGCTGAAAATGCGGCCGGCGACCAATCGTGCAGGCAAGACGGTCGTTATTGAAACCAATTGCCCAAATCCGTTTAAGGCCATGCATATCGGCCACGCGTTGAACTCGATTTTGGCAGACACCATGGCGAACTTACTGGCGGTGGACGGCGCGGCGGTACACCGGGTGAGCTACCATGGCGATGTCGGCACGCATGTCGGCAAGAGTATGTGGGCGATTTTGCGCGAAATTGATGGCGATGTCAGCAAATTAGACGCTATTCCGGCTGATAAGCGCAATGAATTTATGAGCCGTATGTACGTTGAAGGGGCGCGGGCAGCTAAGGAATCGCCAGAGGCGCGGGCAGAAATTGATGAGCTAGCCAAGCAATCGTTTGTGTTGGACGATCCGCTGTACAAGCAAGTGTACGAGATTTGTAAAGCCTGGAGTTTTGATGAAATTGATGCCAATGTGGCGCGACTGGGTAATGTGCCAATTGAGCGGCGCTACGTTGAGAGTGAAACCGAAGTGCCAGGCAAGGCCTTGATTAAAGCAAAAACCCCAGAGGTCTTTACCAAGTCGGATGGCGCATATATCTTCAAGGGTAGCCAGTATGGTGCGTTTGATAATGTGTTCATCGGTTCGCACGGCAACGGGCTGTATGGCGCACACGACATGGGGCTGATTCAGTTGAAACATCAGGATTATCCGAACTTAGATTTGTCAGTTACCGTCAATGGCGAAGAGCAGGCGGCGTATTTCCGCGGGGTGATCGCTGCTAGTGAACTCGCAATCCCAGAGCTGAAAGGTAAATTATTTAATTATGCGACTGGACTAGTTAAGCTAACGACTGGTAAAATGAGTTCGCGTACTGGTGAAGTGATTACTATCGATTGGCTATTTAACGAGTTTAAAAAGGCCATTACCCAAGCTGGCGGTGAGCCAACTGACGAGGTGGTGGCGGGCGCGCTGCGCTATCAATTTTTGAAGGTGAAAATCGGCAGCGACGTAGTATTTGACATCAATGACGCGGTTAGCTTGACTGGTAACACTGGTAGCTACCTGCAATACGCGCACGCTCGGGCGCGGGGTATTTTGGCAAAATCTGAGCAAGCAGTTGCCTTCCCAACGGAATTGTTCGACGAAGATCGGCTATTGGTCAGGAAATTGAGTGAATATACGGCGACGGTTAACCGCGCTACTGAGAGTTTGGAGCCGCATCATATTTGCACCTACCTGTTTGAACTGGCGCAGGAGTTCAACCGCTATTACGAGAAAAACCAAGTTGTTGGTAGCGACAAAGAAGCACACCGTGTCGGTTTGGTGGCGGTGTATGCCGATATTTTGAAGGCGGGACTCACCATTCTTGGTATCGTTGCCCCTGATAAATTGTAAAATATTAGTAAATATTGTATGATACAGCAGAGATGGAAGAGCATCTTTCTGCTAATTTGATGACGCCTAAACGGCAATTAGTTAAGGCTGAGCCAGGACTACGACGTGAACTTTTATTAGACTCGCAGCAGCTGAAGTTGATTCGTGCGGTGTATGAACAGTCTCCGCAGACGTATGATGCTGCAACGAAGGCGGCAGTTAATATAGCACAGGTGGTGCGACAAACGGTGGATTTTGCTCCGACTTCGGCTGATTCACCGCTACTGGATGCAGTTGAAGTTGCTGGTTGTGAGGCGACAAATTGTTTTGGCCATGTCATTATTGCGTCAGAGTGTCTGGAGCAGCTTGGAATTGAGCATTTTGTCAGTTATGCGAATCAGCACGCTATGGTGACACTATTTGATCGGGGCAGTGAGCGAGCCTTTTTGCTCGATGTGGCGACGGAGGAGCTATGTTGTGATATGACCGGCGTGATTGGCAGCGGTGCGCCCAACCCACTTAACCAGCTGGCGATGGGTGAACTGCGGGCAGTGAATACATTTTTTTCGGGGGAACTCTTGAAACGACTACCGCCGTCGGTTGATAGGCAAAAGTTTATGAGCTCAAGGCCATGGCTGTCATTTGATGCCATCGATGCGGCACAATCTCACGAATATAAGCCCCGAAATCGGATATTACAATTCTTAACACTACCTTCAATACCAGGGCGCATGTTGTTGACTCAGCAATACAATGCTGCCCGACGAGTGGGGTCGGGCGACATTGAAAAAGCGGGCGAAGAACTGTCGGAATTATCAGGGATATATCTTGATGTTGATTCGCGAAATGGTCTGAAAGAAGTTGATGGGTTGTGTCGTCAGCTAATATTGGCAGGAAAATATGACAAAGCGATTGATCTGGCGACGATGGTAGACGAGAGCTTGGTCCCAGACGACAAATCGAAAAATAAGCTATTTTTGCCAGATATCATACGAAAAATTGCCAAACAGACAGGAAACAAGGAGCTTGCCTGGCGGGCTATTAAACTATACGGGGAGAATCCACCAAATAGCCTGCGCAACGGTAAGCTTGCTGCAGCCAGAAAACTTTTAGATAATTTGTAAAGTTTTATGCTACAATCAAGATGTTACTTAACGTAAAGGAGTTTTTATGGCAGAGAAGAAAGTAGCCAAGAAGGCGACTACCAAACAGACGACTACTAAGAAATCGATTGTGAAAAAACCAAGCGTGGCAGCGCTGAAAGAAAAGGCAGCGGCGGTCAAGGGCCATGGCGGCGGTTTTATGACCTTTATCCGTGAGCAAGGCGTGGTTGGCCTGGCTGTCGGTCTGGCGATCGGTACTGCGGCTGGTGATACGGTGAAGAAATTGGTGACGGCGTTCATCGACCCGCTGGTGCAGCTGATTGTCGGCTCGCAGGAAGGTCTGCAAGCGGCATCATTCTCTGTTGAAATTGCCGGTCGTAAGGGTGAGTTTCTGTACGGTGCATTTGTTAGTTCACTGATTACCTTGTTGGCGGTGGCCTTTGTGGTGTATGCAATTATTCACTTTTTAAAGCTGGATAAATTAGACAAGAAAAAAGACTAATTGGGCCTTGAAAACAGATCCGCCGGATAAATACGGCGGATTTTTTATGTAAAACGATTTATGCTGGAACAAGATGCGTACCGTACTCAGGGCTAGGAAATCAGCGTGCCGACTGTCTCGCCGCGAGCGGCCCGGGCGATGTTGCCGTCGGTGAGCAGGTCGCAGATGATAACTGGTTTATTTTCTTCGGCGGCCAGCCCGATGGCAGCCTTGTCCATGATGGTGATATCGGGGTTGGTGAGGATTTGGTTGTAATTAAGATGGTCAAATTTAACGGCGTCAGGGAATTTGGTTGGATCTTTGTCGTATACGCCGTCGACTTTCGTTGTTTTGATCACAACGTCGCACTGCATCTCGAGGGCCAGGTTGAGGGCGGCGGTGTCGGTAGTCAAGAATGGCCGGCCAGTGCCGCAGGCAACGATGACGACGCGACCTTTCTTGATATGACTAAGGGCGCGGCGGAAGGTGTATTGGTCGATGAATTGATTAATCTCGACAGTAGAGAGAGCGCGGGTCGGTAGGTCGGTGTCATTGAAGACATCAGCCAAGGCAATGGCATTCATCAGGGTTGAGAGCATGCCGATATTGTGGGCTGAGACGGGCTGGATACCGTGGCCAATGATTTGGTTGCCGCGGACATAATTGCCGCCGCCAACCATGATGACGATTTCGGCGCCGGTTTCTAGAGCTGGTTTAATTTGTTCGGCGATCCAACGGGCGCGTTTGGGATCAAAGCCGCTGGCGAACTCGCCCTGGAGCTGCTCGCCGGATAATTTGAGAAGGATACGTTTGGTCATGGTTTTAGTGTAGCACGCTGCAAGGAAGTGGTAAAATAGAAACATGAAAGCCAGTTTTAAGCCGAAAAAGATTTTATGGATGGATTTGGAGATGACCGGGCTGGATCCGGTGCGCGATGAGATTTTGGAGGTGGCGGCAATCGCTACCGACTGGGATTTTACGGAGATTGCGACGTATCAGGGAGTGGTGCGGCATGATCCGGCTAAGCTGGCTAAACTGCTGGATCGCAACGCTGGGTTTTGGAATGAGCATCCAGCATCACGCCGCGGTTTGGAGGAGCAAAATATCTCAGGCAAGCCGCTGGTCGAGGTGGAGCGTGAATTGCTGGCATTTTGCGATGAGTATTTTGCAGATGAGCCGCGGATTTTATTGGGTGGTAATTCAATTCACCAGGATTGCCGGTTTATCGATCAATGGTGGCCTGTGTTGTCAAAAAGACTACACTACCGGATGTTGGACGTTAGTGCTTGGAAAGTGGTATTTGAGGGCAAATATGGCAAGAAATTTGCCAAGCCAGAGGATCATCGGGCGCTGGAGGATATCCGCGGCAGTATTATGGAATTGCAATATTATCTGAAGAAGGTGAAGAGCTAGGTTGGTCCGTTAGCACATTTACAACCACTAAATTTTTGACAAAATTATACTTTTCTGATACTATTTCGACAAAAGGAGTTGACCAAAATGCGTGCAGTAAGTTCTGAGTTACAGCAATATATGACCGGGCTAACGAATGAGATTTCGCGCGGTCATTTTGATGAGGCTGTATACCTTGGCGAAAAAGCATTGATGATGGAGGAGCTGCGCGGCCCCGGTAATGAATCACTGCTCGGAGAGGTATATCGCAATATGGCCGCCGCGAGCGATCGCTTGGGTCAAACTGACGCGGCGCTCAACTATATTGATCAGGCATATGATATTCACGATACAGCGGTCAATGAGAATTCTGGAGTTGAGACGCTACGCGAGCGGTCGGCCACGGCATCGTATGTTGGTGTGTTTGCTTTAAAGGCGTATCTGTTAGCGGAGGGTCGGGCTGAAGCGTTGGCAGATAAGGCGCGACTCATGACGCGGCAAGCTGAACTGGACATGGCAAAAGTAAATCAGCTCTCTGAAGAGGAGAACGCTGACCAGTACGAGATAAATATGGCATCCCGCTGGGGTATGATTGAAAGTCTAGTGGGTGACAAGCAGCGAGGCTTGGCGCTGGCGGGCCGGGCAATCCGATTAGCGTGGCAATCAGAGCGGGATCAGCAAAAGGGCTTGACTGGGCGAGATGTTCTCAGGGCGCGAACACGAGCGGCGCTTCGTGGTATGGCGGCCGTGGCGGTAAATGCTGCGAGCCGATTTGGCGCGACGCGGGGCATTGCTGAGAAAATTGCTCTTAAGACGCTGTGATTGTATACTGAGAGTATGACCCATAAACAATTTGAAGAGTTTATCCTCAGTTTGCCCGGTGTGTGGCTGGATTATCCGTTTGGCGAGGATGTTGCGGTGTATAAGTTTGGCAAGAGTAATGACGGTGCGGGGAAAATGGTAGCATTAGTGGCGGAAGGCTCAAAGCCGCTCAGGGTCAGTCTGAAATGTGATCCGTTATTGGCTGAGAATTTGCGGGAAAAATACGAAACAGTGCTACCGGGCTATCACCTCAATAAGAAGCATTGGAATACCATCATTTGTTCGGGACAATTGAGTGATGAAGAAATTTTTGATTTGGTGCGACTGAGTTATCAGCTGGCGGCGAAGTGAGTAAAACAGCAGGGGCTAATCGCTGAGAAAAGTAGCGCTGATTTGCCCCAGCTGGTGACAGAGTGAATAAAACTTATGACTTTTCCGAATCACCGGTGATCGCCATGAGCTGTTTGCGCACGTTGGTGAGGTCGGAAATGGTTTTTTCAAGAAAGTCAATTGTGCTTTTGCTGCGCGAGCCCTCTTTGATGCGATTCATCATCAACAGCGTATCGGCCAGTTCGGTATTCATGGTGTAAGCATAGGTGTTGTCAAGGTCGGCGTTGAGATAGGCCTCCTCAAATTTTTCCTCGAGTTTTGTCGGTGGGTCGAGTGCGGTGATGTTTTTGAGGTCTTTTTTGACGTCGATATTCTGGGCGGCGGCCGGTGTTTCGATGGACTTATTGGCAGTGGTGAGAACGGCGGTAAGCGAGCTATTGGCGTCTTGGAGTTGGCTGGATTTGAGGCGGGGAGTAAATTTCTCAGAGACGGTTTGGAGTTTTTGCAGACGAGCAATGAGATTATTCAATGAAGGGCCGCGGGAAGCGTTCTGGGCGGCGTTAATAATAAAGACCAGACCGAGCAGTCCGATGATACCGAGAACGAGCAAGATAATCTTTGACTTTTTATCAAAGCCCTGCGGTGCTGGCGGTGCGGAAATTTGATTGAGATAATCGATACCGGTTGGCACGTCATAGTCATTGTGTGGCTGCATACACCCATTAAAGCATAAACAACAACAGAGGTAAAGAGTGATATAATAAAAATCATGAATGATGCCAAGGAAGAAGTGCGGGCGCGGTTGAATATCGATGATGTAATCGGTGAATATGTTCAGCTGAAGCGGGCCGGTCGTAATCTGAAGGGGCTGAGTCCGTTTACTGATGAGCGGACGCCGAGCTTTATGGTCAGTCCGGAAAAGCAGATTTGGCATGATTTTTCTTCGGGCAAGGGCGGCGATATTTTTACATTCGTGATGCTGGTGGAGGGAATGGATTTTCGCCAGGCGCTGGAGCATTTGGCGCGCAAGGCGGGCGTGGATTTGAGTTTGTTTTCCCGCGGTGATGGACGGACGGCCAAGCGGCGAACTAGAGCGCGGGAGGCGCTGAAATTGGCGGCGAATTTTTATCAGCAAAATTTGGTGAAAAATTCGGCGGCGCTGGAATACGCGGTGAAAAAACGGCGGCTGAATCGGCAGACGATCGGTGATTTTATCATCGGCTATGCGCCAGATCAGGGCGATGCGCTGACCAAAGCGCTGGAGAAGCGGGGGTTTTCGCGCCGGGAACTGGCTGATGCGGGGCTGGTGAATCGGTTTGGCGGCGACTTGTTTCGGGGGCGGATGATGGTGGCCTTGAGCGACGGCAGCGGCGAGGTGGTTGGCTTTACGGGGCGAATTATTCGCGACGATCCGCGTGCGCCGAAATATTTGAATACGCCACAGACATTGCTATTTGATAAATCGCGCCATATTTTTGGGCTGTATCAGGCGAAAGAGGCGATTCGTAAGAGTGATGCGGCGGTGATTGTCGAGGGGAATTTGGATGTGGTTAGTAGCCATCAAGCTGGCATTAAAAACGTAGTGGCGACGGCGGGGACAGCGATGACGCTGCAGCATTTGAAGGCGCTGAGCCGGTTGGCGGGACGAATTCGCCTGGCGTTTGATGGCGACCGGGCGGGCGTGAGCGCGACGGAGCGGGCGATCAATTTGGCGCAAGAAATTGGCGTGGAATTGGAGGTGGTGAGCCTGCCGGATGACGTGAAAGACCCGGATGAATTGATCCAAAAAGACCCAGTGTTATGGCAAGCGGCGGTTGAGCAGGCGCAGCCGGCGGTGGACTGGGTGATCGCTCGGCACGCCGAGATGGAAGATTTGGCGACGGCCGAAGGCAAGCGGCGATTTTCAACAACTGCATTGAGAATTGTGCGCGGCTTGAAAGATCCGGTGGAGCAAGAGCATTACTTGGCGGTGATTTCTAAAGAAACTGGCGCCAGTCTCGCGGCCTTGCGGGCGAAGCTGGGCGCTGACGGATCAACGCCGCCCGCTCAGCTTAAAAAACCAAAGATTGAAAAGGCGACTCCGAGTAAACCTCGTGACGAATTAGCGGACATCATCGTCGGTCTAGCGCTTAGTCAACCATCGACGCGGCACTGGGTCGGGGCGCTTGAGGCGGCAAGCTTGGACGAGCCAGCTCGAGCAGTGGTGACGGCGCTGCAAGCTGAGCCGCTACTTGATCGAGAAAAGTTGCCACGCCCCTTGCAAAAATTTGAGCAGTATGTGAAAATAGTACAGTTAAAAAGTGAACGCCGCTACATGGACTGGGAACCAGAAGCTCTGGACAGTGAAATGGCGCGTTTGGTAAAGCAATTGATACGTAAACACCGCGACACAAAAAAACAACAATTATTAGAAGATTTGCGTGAGGCTGAGGAGCTCAGCGATGAGGCGCGGGCGCGCATCTTGCGGCAGCAGCTGAACGCACTGATTAAGGAGAATGCGTGAACAACGACCAGCAATACACCCCGACCAATGACGATCCACTCGAGCCAGATTTGACGGCGGTACATGATGACGAGGAGATAGAAGATCTCGAGGCGTTGAGCGCTGGCCAGTATCTGGATGACATTTCGGACGATTCGGTGCGGTTGTATCTGCGTGAGATTGGTAAAATCCCGCTATTAAGTTCGGACGAGGAAATGGAGCTGGCGCGGCGGATTATCGAGGGCGACAAGAAGGCCAAGGACAAGATGGCCGAGGCGAACATGCGTTTGGTGGTGTCGATTGCTAAGCGCTATTCGGGCCGTGGGTTGGATTTTCTGGACCTGATTCAGGAGGGAAATACTGGCTTGCTGCGCGCGGTGGAGAAATTCGATCCGGACAAGGGCTTTAAGTTTTCGACCTACGCGACGTGGTGGATTCGCCAGGCGATTACCCGGGCGATCGCTGATCAGGCGCGGACGATTCGCATCCCCGTGCATATGATTGAGACAATTAATAAGCTGGTGCGGACGCAGCGACGGCTCACCCAAGAGCTGAACCGTGAGCCGACGATGGAAGAATTGTCCAAGGAGATGGACATGGAGCCGGAAAAGATTGAATACATCAATAAAATTCGACAAGAGACGTCGAGTCTGGATGCTGGCATCGGGCGTGATGGTGACGAGGAAGATTCGGTGTTGGGCGATTTTATCGAGGATGAAGATACAATTTCGCCAGAAGAATCAGCGACCAATCAGCTGCTGAAAGAAAAGGTCGCCGAGGTGCTGTCAAGCCTGTCTGATCGCGAGCAAAAAATTGTGCGCATGCGGTTCGGGCTGGACAATGGCGGCAAAAGCCATACGCTTGAGGAAGTCGGCCAACAATTTGCCGTGACGCGCGAACGAATTCGCCAGATTGAAGCCAAGGCTTTGGCAAAGCTGAGGAAGCACAAGGATGCTAAAAAGTTGTATGAGTATTTGAGCTAGATTGACGGGCGATAATAAAAAGGCCAGGCGGGTATGTCTGGCCTTTTTGGTGCGTTGTGATTTAGCACTGCTCAGGTGCCTTGCAAAAATGCTCGTGGTGAGTGACGGCTTCCAACTGAGCGTACAGCTCGTCCAGTCCGCGGTCGTTCATCACGAAATAGTCAGCAATGGCGATTGGTCCGCCTTTTTCTAGATTTTCAATTTCCGACCAATCGCGCTGGTCAACTTCGCGTGGCTGCATCGGCCGCTCGGGGCGTTTGGCCATGCGTTGATAGCGCAGGTATTTTGGTGTGACGACGGCGATGACAGACATCTGGCCAGGGAATTCGTGCTTGAGGATTTTGTATTCGCTCCAGGTATACAAACCGTCCAGGACGATCAGTTTTTGACCAGCGTCAATCAAGTCATGCGCGGATTTAATGACGCGCTTGACCACGAAATCTTTGCCTTCGCGACGGCGAATTTCCTCGCGGAATTTTTGCTGATTATCCCACGTTGGTTCGATGCCGGCTTCTTCCATGGCTTTGTAGATGATGCCGCCAAAGTAAATTTTTGGAATGCCCTTTTTGGTAAAATATTCGACCGCCGAACTTTTGCCGCTACCAGCTAGACCGACCAGGGCGATGATTTTGCAGCTATGTTCGCTTGTACTCATGGGGATTATTGTAACAACTTCTTAGCTGGTTGGCAAACGGGTGTAGCTATTGGTCGGCTACACTGATCTTTTATGAGCTGCTCGTCGCCTGCCGGATCATTAATTAGTTGACTATTTAGATCCCTGAGGATCTTCAAGATCATGAAGGTCGTTCGTGTACACGGCTTGCTCTGCGGCTGCCAGCCTAGCAGCATTTTGATCTACATGGGTGGGCTGCATCAAATCTTCGATATCGACACCATCAAGGCTGTCCTTGCGTTTCTTTGTATATTGACCGTCTGGTTGGGCAGCCTCCAGGGCAACCTTGCCAAGATCTTGAGACGAACCTTTCGTGCGATCTCCGGTTTCTATTGTTTGTCTTTGTGGTAATGTATCTTTACTATCTTCTATGGTAATTATTCTAGCATATAATTTAACTTTTTGCAAGTATATACGGTAAGCCTTATGAGGCTAGGGCTAGACTTTGATATAATTAAATATATGAAACGTTTGGCAGTCATTGACGGAAAATCAGTGTTTTACCGAGGGTATTATGCCATGCCAGGGCTCAGTACGG
>CAUUMU010000013.1:0-20077 GCA_963546435.1 uncultured Candidatus Saccharibacteria bacterium | reverse complement strand
GATGGAAGTGTCATCCCGAAGACCTTTAAGGGTCAAGACAAAATAGAGCCAGCTGAGGTGACTAGCAAGATTGTTCAATATTTATATCATGACGGAGATATGTTCTGCTTCATGGATCCAGGAAGTTTTGAACAATTTGAACTGTCTAACGATGTGGTAGATGAGGCAAAAAATTATTTGAAAGAAGGTTGTGAGCTGAATCTCCAGGTGTTTGACGGGCGAGTGATTAATGTTGAACTACCAAAAAATCTTTATCTCGAAGTTACATATACCGAAGATGTCGTGAAGGGCGATACAACCTCAAGCGTACTTAAGGATGCGACGCTTGAGACGGGCCTTGTTATTAAGGTACCAGCATTCATTAAACAGGGCGATATTGTCAGTGTTGACACAGCGAAGGGTGAATATCGAGAGCGCAAAAAATAACAAAAGGGCCTTCTTGTCGGAAGCGTCGCCCAGGGTGTTCGGGCGACGCTTTTTGTTGTTATGAATACATCAAATAACGATAAAGAATGGAACAAGATTTTAGATATTGATGCTAAAAATACAGCGTAATGTATGTATAGCTGGTAGGGTGTTTTTGGTGATACATACGACAGTTGTTTTCATGAAAATATGGGTCTATTTGCGATAATGGTGAGAGTTTTCTTGGCCACCACAGGGGTAAATATAACTATTGATGTATAAATTACATTGATGCGTAGTATACAACGTTGTATTTTAGTTAACGTATAATTAACGATAGTAAAGATCGGCCAATAGGTAAAAACAAGAATAGCTATTGATGTATTTATAACAGCAGTTTCGCTATCGCAGTAGGTTGTTAGTTATTGAGAAAAATATGTATTCAGGCTACAATGAGAAGTGACATGAAGCAGCGATTAGATAAAATGATACTAGAACGCGGGTTGGTTGAATCGCGTTCAGAAGCAGAGAATTGGATAGGCTTAGGGCAAGTCATAGTCAATGGTAGGGTGGCGACGCGTCCCGGATGTTTCGTTAATGAGACAGCAGACATTACATTGCTGACTCGTGAGCGGTACGTTTCGCGTGCAGGCCTCAAGCTAGCGGGCGTGGCGGATAGTTTTCGGTTGGACTTTCAGGGGAAAACAGTGCTGGACATAGGGTCGAGTACTGGTGGATTTACTGATTTTGCGTTGCGTCATGGCGCCCGACGTGTGTATGCTGTTGATGTGGGCACGAATCAGTTGCACCATCGACTGCGTGACGATCGGCGCATAATATTACACGAAAAGACAGACATTCGTGACTTTGAGCTTGATTGTCCACCAGACATTATCGTGGGAGACGTGTCATTTATTAGTCTGCGCGACATTCTACCACACGTTGCAAAACGGCTGATGGGCAGTGCGACGGTGCTTGTAGCGATGGTAAAACCGCAGTTCGAGGTAGGGCGTCATTTGGTACAAAAGGGTGTTGTAAAAAATGCTGCTATACGACGAAAGATCCTGACCGATTTTGAACAATGGGCAAGACAGTACTTCGTAGTTCTTGATAAAAAGGATAGCACCATCGCTGGCAGTAAGGGCAACGTTGAGCGCTTTTATAAGTTACAACTGAAAAATAACAGAGGTAATAGCTGTAGTAAAAAGGGCATCGTTGTACTTAAATCAACGTAGTATAATATACAATAATGTTAGACATTGAACCGAAATTCGACAACATCGTTAGGCTGCATGATGTAATTTTTACCTTCAGTACGTATTTTACCCGCTTCACGGGCCTTAGCTTCTGAACCTGCGGCAGCAAGGTCGTGGTAGCTAATGACTTGTGCGGCGATGAATCCGCGCTCAAAGTCTGAGTGGATGACGCCAGCAGCCTGTGGCGCCGTCCAGCCTTTATGTATTGTCCATGCCCTGACTTCCTTCTGACCTGCCGTGAGATAGCTTTGTAGACCAAGTGTGTCGTACGCGGCATGGATAAGCTGCGACAATCCGGTTTCGGAAGCCCCGTAGCTATCAAGTAGCTCCAAGGCGTCATTATTTGATAATTCTCTGAGCTCTTCTTCAAGCTTGGCACAAATAAATAATACTCGGGCTGGCGCGACGAGTTTGGCAAGCTTTTCCTGCAGGGCATGGTCGCCGAGTCCCGCCTCGTCAACATTAAATGTATAAATAATTGGCTTGGCAGTGAGTAAATGAAGATCATTAATTATCTCATATTTGATATTTTCTATGGATGCTATCGGCATACCTGAATTAAGTGACGTCAGGAGCGTTTCAAGGTATGTAGCCACCTGTCGTGCCTCCGGCTTGGCTTTGGCTTCTTTCTGGAGACGAGGTAGACGATGTTCTATGGTTTGGATGTCGGCAAGGATAAGTTCGGTATTGATGATGTCAATGTCGGCCTGAGGGTTAATCGGAGTATTGTCGTGTCGTAATATATCTGAGTTTTCAAAGGCGCGAACGATGTGGATAATGGCGTCGCATTCACGAATATTGTGCAGGAATTTATTGCCAAGCCCTTCTCCTTTTGAGGCGCCAGCTACCAATCCAGCGATGTCGACGAACGTTACGGTCGCGGGGATAATTTTTTGCGTATCATACAGTTTTGCGAGTACATTGAGCCGCTCGTCGGGAACCGGTACAATGCCAGTATTTGGTTCAATGGTGGCAAACGGGTAATTAGCCGCTAGAATATTATTGTTAGTAAGTGCATTAAATATGGTCGACTTACCGACATTTGGCAGGCCGACGATTCCGATTGATAGACTCATATCGTGTATTATAACAAATTCCACAAACTTGCCTCAGTATATAATATGTATTAGAATAAGCAGTATGAATAAGGTTATTGTCTCGCGAATATTTATGATAGCGGGTATCGTGTTAAGTATCGGGGCGATAGTCGCCGTTATCATGATGGTGATGGGACGATTGCATGTTGGGCTAAAAGAGCCGAGTCAAGACATCGCGCCAACCGCTAAGATGATATGTGGCGAGGATATGATAAAAGAATATCGGTCAATTATCGCTGCGCCAAATGGGTATGGTCCGACAGCGCTTGAGGGGCTGGTGAAGAAGATCTCAGAGCGTGGTGGTCCGGGTGACGATGCGGTGTGTCACTATATTGTGCTTCACGATGCATCGCTACGGAATGATCGCCAGCGGATTGATCAGATTCATCAAGGGTTGGTCAACTCGATGAAGATGCGTCAGGCGGTCGAGCCGTTTTATCGACTGGGCATTAATCAGGATACGGTAAAAGCACTGGTCGAGATCGGTAAGGCTGATGCGGGTGCGGGGAATAAGGATGGTACACCGGGTCAGGGTTAGGGTCGGACTACGGCTTGTTATTGGCTATATGCTGGCACTTGTGGTTGTCACATCGACGTTGGCGATTATTGGTGTGGATAGAGCAGAGGCGGTGGACTGTAGCGGTTTGAGCGGTCGACGACGTTTGATGTGTATTAATGCGCGCAATGATGGTGAACGGTTTGCGGTGCAATATATCTGTAAGGGCGGCGGAACGCGGTGCGGTGCGATGTGGATGTCGTCGCCTGGGACGTCGTATACGAATGATGTTATTAACACCGTTAGCTGGAATGCGACGTCATTATCACTTGACTTGAGGGGGTCAGTGAATGGCAACGGTCAGTCGCGAGCACGGGTGTGGGCGACAAATGTAACGGTTAGTCAGAATGGTCGGACATTACTATCTGGCGGTACGCTTGATCGTGGGACGCATCCATCGGGCGCGTACCACTGGGTTGATGGCGGTAGTAGTATTCGAGTAAATGGAATTGACATATCTGGCGTAATTGCACCAGGAAGTTCCGGCCGTATTATTTTGCAGGTGCGGCGCTGTTTCTATAGTAGTCCAGGCGGTAGCGGTGCTTGTGCGACACAAGATGTCGAGGTATGGATTAAGCGTGAGCAGGCGCCAAACCAATGGACCGTTGAAGGGCAATCGCGAGTGTCAATCAATGGTGGCAGTTTAGTGCAAAACGCGACCGCTGCGCCAGGACAGCGCGTACGATTTTTTCATTATCTACGGAATAATTCTTCGTACACGATTCCTCCCTATACCCTAAAGCGCATAGGAATTAATCAGGATGTTAATGGCACGACAACGCATCATGCGTGGGCGTCGCCGTATACGCGTAGTGCTAGCCCGTGGAATACGTTTTATGAGCCGAGCGATGTTAAACCATATAATAATGTCTTTGGGGCTGAGGGGATTGTGACGCAGGATGATGTCGGTAAAACAGTATGTCAAAAGATTTTATGGCTGCCGGGTGCGTGGAATACTGACGGCTGGGGGGTTTCATCAAATGCCTGTGCATCGGTGCCGTATGATTATGAGTTGCGGCCGGAGGTGCAGGCGCCAGATTATATTAATGAAGGAACGATTGAGGTGAGTGGCGTGACCGCGCGAATTAATCATACAGGATCGACACGGTCAAATCGGGCAAATTATGCTGTAGTGCGGTTTGTGTTAAGGGGTGGTGGAAATTATACCGTGCCGGGCGGTGAGGGAGTTGTTGTGCCGTATGATAGACGTTCGCCGGGTAATTTAGTGGGCGATTGGGATTGTTATATCGCCAAGAACACGATTAAAAATAGTCGACCAGGTTTGCAGGTGGCAGATTGTACATCAAATAATTTGGCACGTAATGGCGCGGGAACAATTATCCAGCGAGGTGGGCTGGAAATTCCGCTTGGCAAGGATAACTTGAGCGGAGTGACGATGACGACTGGCGACCAGCTGTGCTATATGACTATTGTGAGTACATACAGCCAACATGTGAATACCAGTACGTTTCGCTATGCGGTAGATTGTGCAAAGGTTGCCGGACGGCCAAAAGTTCAGTTTTGGGGGGCGGATGTGCGAGTTGGTGTCGGGATAGACGGTAGTGCGGGTAACAATAATGCGGAAGTCAGGACATCGCTGACGAGGGTGAGGCGATAGATGGCGCTGCAGTTAAAAACCCAAAGGTGGTGGATCGGGGTCGGTGCCGTTGGGTTAGTGGTATTCGGAAGCCTTGGAGTGTATATTTGGCGTCATTATATCAGCGTGACGGCCCAAGTGGCGCCCGACGTAACTCACGTCGAGAGGGCGGTACTAGCAGCAAGTACGACAACGCCGCCGGGTGGCAGTAGTTATGGTCCAGCCACGTCATATCATATGCCATGGGAGAAATATCCGGTCGGCGAGAGAGAACAGATTGGCGGGACACCAGAACGGATTAGCAGTTGGCCGGCGGCCGGGGATGGTGGATCTGACTGTCGCGTGAACGCAAATGCCACGACAGTGGTCGATGGTATTGGCGGGACGTTTAATTATGGTGGGTTTATGATGATGCCATCACCGATGTCTGGTAATCGGACAGTCGGTCAGGATAAGTGTAGCGGATCGGTGTCAACATGGACGGCACCGGACGGTGAAAATAGCACATCTTCGGCAACGCCAGCACCGAGTTGGTTTGACGACGTGGTAGCGGCCAATAGCGGTGGTCTAGCGGGCGGAGCATATGTTAATCCACGAGCGTATGGTGGCTGGGCGACGGATGCTAATGCCACGACGAAAGTACCGTTTGGCCTCCCGGCTCAGCGATCGGGCGCGGCTGGGGCGGCCGAGTTTGCCGAATGCGGTGGTGTCATCAAAGAATCAGGAACATCTACGTGGGCAACTGATGGAGCGTTTCGGCAGTCGATATATGATCAAGGTGGCCAGTCGAAGCCGCTCTGGGGCACGCGTTGTAAGGACGAGACAAAGTTGAAAGAGGCACTGACCCGGCGTCACAATGCGCCGCAAACTGATACCAATGGTGAAAATTACGTGAAGTCGTCTGGCGTAACGCTATTTCGGCAGAAATTCCGGCTGACTAGCCAGCAGCTTGAAGAGATTCGTCAGCTGGATTTGTTGAACGACGGACGATCGGGACTGTACTTACGTTTGGCGGTTGATGATTATGCTGCGGTGTACATTAATGGCAAGCCAGTCTTTGCCAATCCGAAAGCGTCGTCTGGTGTCGAGATGAAGAGAATCATCGCAGATTATTTGCGGGCTGGTGATAATGTGATTGCCCTAGAGGTGCAAGATGCGATTGCTCCAACTAGCCTGGCCAATGCTAATGCGGCTGCTCGCTGGCTGCTCGGTGTGTATGCGCCAAAGGGGTGGCAGCCGGTGCCGGGGGAGCCGCGGCTGTACGGATCGTGGGCGGAATATGCCATTAGTGCGCCTGGACAAATTATTTCTTCTTCGGGAGCAGGACTATCATCTACGCCGACAGGGCGAACGGGGGCGATTGAGGCACGGCAATATAATGATCTGACGTTTCAAAACACTAACACCCCGTTTGGTAATTTTCGCGACAAGATGCCGACTGTACGCACACCTGATGCCTATTTTACGAACACGGGAAATTTGTCTGGGGCGGTGTCTATGAGCGACGTGGCTAGTGGTGTGTATCAGGCTGGCAACCTGACGATTACCGGTGGAGAAATTAAGCGTGGCCGGCAAATTGTTATTAAATCGGGCGGCGTGGTGACTATCAAGGGTGACGTAAAACAGGAGGGCGGTAACTATTCGGCGGCTCGAGATCTGCCGCAGTTGATTATCAGCGCTCGGCACATTATCATTGAGCCGAATGTGACGCAGCTTGATGCTTGGCTGGTGGCCAAGAATGGTACAATTAACACCTGTGATACCATAGTTCGTGATAGTCGTCAGTGGCTGTCGGGGCTGGATGCAAAAACCTGCGAAAAACAGCTGCGGATTAACGGTCCGATTATCGCGAAGCACCTCTTTTTGCGCCGTACATTCACGAAGGGTGGTGATACCTCTGGCAATAATCCGGGCGAGCCGGCGGAAATATTGAATTTGCGTGCCGATGCGTATTTGTGGGGAAATGAGCGGTCGAAAGAATCAGGGGCCATCAAAACGATGCATCTAAAGGAATTGCCGCCGCGTTTTTGAGGGTTTTACATTTTAATATGCTTATGTATAATAGAATAGTATGAAAATAGCAAAAGGGCTGGGCGACTTTTTCGGATTAGACATCGGGACAAATGCGGTGCGTGTCGTTCAGTTGGCGCGGACGAGCAATGGGTGGAACCTGCTGCACTATGGCTATGCGCCTGTCGACCCGAAGGTTACGGGCAGTGATTCACCGGAAGCACAGCGTAAGCTTGGTGAAGTGATTATGACCGCTGTTGGACAGAGTGGTATCAAAACACAAAATGTAGCGATTGGCTTGCCGTCGAGCAAGACCTTTACGGCGATTATTGATGTACCAAAAGTGTCAGACCAAGAGCTAAAGGCGACCATGAAATACCAGGTTGATCAGTACATTCCTATGGCGATTGAGGACGCCAAGGTTGATTGGGCGCTGCTCGGCGACAGTTTGCGCGAGCAGGGCCAGTATGAGGTGTTATTGACGAGCGCAGCGATTAGCTATGTCGAGGAGCGGCTTGAGTTCATTGAAGGGCTTGGCTTTAATGTGGTCGCTGAGGAACCGGATCCGATCGCGATGCTTCGGGCATTAGCGCCGACTGATGGAGCGACCGCAAAGTTAGTACTGGATATGGGCGAACATTCGACTGACTTGGCAGTCATTTATGGCGATATGCCGCGGCTAGTGCGCACGGTGCCGAGCGGACTGCAAGCGTTGGTGCGGGCGGCAGTGCAAAATCTCAACGTGCAGGATGATCAGGCTCGCCAGTTTATTATCAAGTTTGGCTTGGCACCTGACCGGCTCGAGGGGCAAGTTCTCAGGGCGATTGACGGTGTGCTGGATAACTTTGCGACCGAGCTGACCAAATCAATCAAGTTCTTTCAGACGCGCTACCCAAGTATCTCTGTATCGGGTATTCTGCTGTCGGGCTTTGGCGCGGCAATACCGATGATGGACAATTATATTGCCAGCAAGACTGGTATACCAGCAACTACGGCTGATCCGTGGCAGCATGTTAGCCTTGGGCAGGCCGATCAGCAAAAATTAGCACCAATTGCGTCAGAGTTTGCGACAGTTGTTGGTCTAGCGCAGCGGAGGAATGGGTCGTGATTGAGATTAACTTGATTCCTGATGTCAAACGCGAGTTACTTCGAGCGAAAATGATGCGCAACGCTGTCACCGCGATGTCAATAACCGTTGGCATGATTGCGGTCGGAGTGGCAGTTGCGCTTGGCTTGATCTTTGGCGGTCAAGTAGCCCTGGAGGCGCTGCATGATGGGACAATTAAGAGCAAGACACGTGAGCTGACGTCGATTGAAGACCTTGATAAGTTGGTGACCATTCAGCATCAGCTGGCAACAATCAACAAACTATCAAGTGAGCGGCAGGCTGATTCGCGGCTATTTGACGTGATGACGGCGGTGAATCCAGTGGCGCCAAATAGTATTAAAATCGCAACACTAAAGCTCAAACCAGAGTCACGGACAATTACTATTGAGGGATCAGCCGAGAATGGCTATATCGCGCTGGAGATATTTAAGAAGACGATTACTAATACGACTGTGCAGACAACACAAAATGGGCAAGAGGTTAAACAACCGCTGGCTGAGAATCTACAGGCGGGTGAGGCTAGCTTTGGTGAAGATGCCAACGGTAAGAAGGTGTTGCGCTTCTCGTTCACGTTTACCTATCCGGCAGAATTGTTCTCGAAAACGAGCGGCTCAGTGGTGATTGCGACGCCAAACGGTAAAGTTGATGTGACTGATTCGCGGCTGGGGGTGCCAGAGAGCCTATTTGCCAAGAAGCCAAAAGACGCTTCAAATAAGGAGAAAAACTAATGCCTGAAAATAAAGACGTTGCCATCCGTAAGCGCCAGCAGATTGACTCCTCGAAAAAAACCATGTTTCTGTTCGTGGCGGGTGCGGCATTTGTGAGTGGCGTGGCAATTGTGGTGTCGTTCTTCCTCGTGCGGCAGATTTTGTTTCATGGCGCAGTGGTGCTCGCGAAGCAAGACACTATCAATACGCTGGAGAATAATAAAAAGGCGGCCGAGTCGCTCAAAGATAATGTGCGTTCACTAGAGGCGAATGAGGCGCTTAACTCAGTGAAGTTAAAGGATAGCAGTAGTCCATTGCAGACAATTCTTGATGCGCTGCCGGCTAGTGCGAATGCCGATGCGCTTGGTGCGTCCATCCAGAAGAAGTTTGTCAATGGCATCGCCGGTCTGTCGCTGGAAAGCATCTCAGTCCACTATACGGCAAATGAGTCGGGTGCGGAGCAAGAGGATGCTGGTGATGGTCGCTCGGCGGTGAGTTTCACCATGACAGTGAGCGGTACGTCGTCAAGCCTCAAGGAGCTGTTAACGCGCTTTGAAAAATCAATTCGGGTTATCAATATTACCGAGATTGAGATGCAGGCCAGCGAGGACGGCAAGATGACTATGGATATCTCTGGCAAGGCCTATTTTGAGCCGGCGCAAAAAGTTGGATTAGGAAAGAAGGTGATCAAGCCATGAAGAAGAGCGATATAGCGATGATCGTGTTGATAGCCAGCCTTGGCGTTGTGGTGGCATATTTCGTTGCCAGCAGCATTCCATTCTTGCGCGTACCATCATCGGGTGTGGAAGTGCAGACGATATCAAAAATTAGCCCAGATATTGAGCAGCCAGATAAGGCAGTATTTAATCGTGATGCTATTAACCCAACGGTGGAAGCAATTGTTGGTAAAGCGACTGGTAGTTAGCGCGGAGGTGATATGGCGCTACTGACGGATGATATGCAGGGAAAATTGATTGGCTTGCTGACGAGCGAGGGCTTGATTGAGCGGTCGGTTGTTAAGGAGGCGCAAAAACGCGCCAGCGAATCGGGTAAGCCGCTACTGTCACTGCTAACTGAGGAGCACCTTTTGGAGAATGAATTATTAGTGCATGCGGTGGCGCAACTATCTGGTGTGCCGTATGTTAATCTCGCAAGCAGCGTGATTGAGCAGCACATCTTGAACCTACTGCCGGAGGATGTTGCCGAGCGATTTATGGCGGTACCACTGGCCGAGGTGCAGGGGCGCTTGGCGGTGGCGATGATTGACGCCAATAATGTCCAAGCGGTTGACTACCTAGCAAATCGTATCCAGCGACCGCTCAAGGTATTTATGGCCTCCGAAGAAAGTATCCGTCACGTCCTTGGTCAGTACAGAACAGACTTATCATCGGTCAATGAAGCAGCGGAGGACTCGCAGCGCGAAGCACTGGATGAGTCGTCGCAGAACATTGTGACAATCGTTCAAGATTCACCGATTTCGCGGGCGCTTAGTACGATCCTAGAGTATGCAGTAAAGAGCCATGCCTCGGACGTACACATTGAGCCATTAGAAAAGGCGTTGAAAATTCGCTGCCGTGTTGATGGCGTGTTGCGGGAAATTATGCAGCTACCAAAAAGTATCGAACCAGCGCTAGTCAGCCGCATTAAAATTCTATCAAATCTCAAGATTGATGAGCATCGAATTCCGCAGGATGGTCAGTTTGCAGTCAATGTGGCCGGCAAGGACGTTGACCTGCGTATTGCGATTTCGCCAGTGGTATGGGGAGAGCAGGTGGTGATTCGTCTGCTTGATAAGACAGGTAACTCGTTTGATCTGACTGATATGGGGTATGCTGGGCGCGCACTGAGAGCCATCCAAAAAGGTATCAAGCGGCCGAGCGGAATGATTTTGACGTCTGGGCCGACTGGTTCGGGTAAGTCAACCAGTTTGTATGCGCTGATCAAGGAAATCAAGGACGACTCGATCAATATTGTGACGCTGGAGGATCCGGTGGAGTACAAGATTGACGGCGTTAATCAGATTCAGGTGCACGCTGATGTTGGACTGACGTTTGCATCGGGCTTACGGTCAATCCTCCGGCAGGATCCCGACGTGGTGATGGTCGGTGAAATCCGCGATACCGAGACAGCGAACTTGGCGGTGCAAGCGGCATTGACCGGACACTTAGTCTTCTCGACGCTGCACACTAATTCGGCGGCGGGTGTGCTGCCGCGGCTGCTGGATATGGGGATTGAACCGTTCTTGATTGCTAGTACCGTGAACACCATTATTGGTCAGCGGTTAGTCAGGCGGGTGGCGCCAAAATATGATTCATATCAATCGTCACCACTTGAAACGGAGACTATTCAGTCAACGGTTGGCCACCTCCTGCCAAAAACCCAGGCTGACATATCGACTGTTTCGCAGGATTTGGGCTACAAGGCCTTGCCATTATCTGGTCAAGCCGCTTATACTTTAGTCAGGGGCCGCGATATGCCGCAGACGCCGCAAGGTTACTCGGGGCGATGTGGTTTGTACGAGGTGATGGATGTCACTGAGGAGATTCAAAACTTGATCGTCAAGCGGGCGACGAGCGCCGAGATTCAGCGGCTTGCCATTCAGCAGGGCATGATAACGATGCGTCAAGACGGTTATCTCAAGGCGCTCAGTGGCGTGACGACATTAGAGGAAGTAAATCGGGTAGCAGCCGATACAGCATAAAAGAAAAGGGGGACGATTATGAACAATCAAGAATTACGCATCGAGATTTTACTAGAAGAGGTGGTCAAAAAGCGGGCCTCAGACCTTCACATTCAAGTGGGCCTGCCACCGATGCTGCGTATTGACGGAACGTTGGTCGCAGCAACGGGCACGCAGCCGCTTGATGAGGCGACCGTGGAGCGGCTGGTATTTCAGATTCTTGATGAGGATCAGCGGCAAATTTTGCTCAAAGATAAGGAGTTTGACTTTTCGTTTGCGTTCGGTACACTAGGACGATTTCGGGTGAATGCCTTTCATGAGAGGGGTAACCTAGCGGCGGCGCTGCGCTTAATTCCAAACGAGATCAAGACTGCGCAGGAGCTGGGCATGCCGCCGATTGTCAATACATTTGCCGACTTTCCGCGTGGTTTGGTGTTGGTGACGGGGCCGACCGGCTCTGGTAAATCGACGACGCTGGCGGCGCTGGTCGACAAAATTAACGCCGAAAAGTCGCAGCACATCATTACTATCGAAGACCCGATTGAGTTTACGCACAAGTCAAAAAAATCAGTGGTGGTGCAGCGTGAGGTTCATTATGATACCTACTCGTTCTCAGCGGCGCTGCGCTCTAGCCTCCGTCAAGACCCAGATGTGGTGCTGATCGGTGAGATGCGCGACCTCGAGACAATATCGGCGGCGATTACCATTGCCGAGACCGGGCACTTGGTGTTTGCGACGCTACACACCAACTCGGCAGCGCAGTCGATTGACCGTATGATCGACGTCTTCCCGCCGCATCAACAGCCGCAAATTCGGGCGCAGCTATCGAACATTCTGATGGCAATTTGTTCGCAGAGGCTGGTGCCGTCTATCGGTGGCGGCCGGGTGGTGGCGGCCGAGATTATGATTGCTAATCCAGCGGTGCGTAACATTATTCGCGAGGGCAAGAGCCATCAGCTGGACGCCGTCATTCAGACGGGTGCTGATCAGGGTATGCAGACCATGGATCGGACATTGGTCAATCTGGTGCAAAACGGTACGATTACCTATGATAGTGCTCGTGAGTTTGCGGTTGATCTAGCGGAGTTTGAGCGGCTTATCAGGGGATAGCACATGAAAAAATATTACTATGAGGCCAGGGATTCAGCCACGCAAAAGATTACCAAGTCGGTTGTGCAGGCTGAGAGCGAGGTCGCCGCGGCGAAGTTGTTGAGCGCTCAGGGCTTCGTGCCGCTGAAAATTGAGCTTCAAGATGAGCGTGAGGGCTTCTTTCAGCGATTGTCAAATAAAATATCGTCCAAGGACAAGATCGTCTTTACGCGGCAACTAGCGACGTTGATTGGTGCGGGGTTGCCGCTGGCGCAGAGCATGCATACGGTGCTGGAGCAAACTCAGAATAAACAGATGCAGAGTATCATTCAGGAGATAATTTCTGATATTGAGGGCGGTCGGCAACTATCAAGCGCGTTCGAGAAACATCCAGAAGTATTTGACAATGTATATGTAGCGTTGGTGGCGGCCGGTGAGGCGTCAGGAACGTTGGACGAAGCGCTTAAGCGCATCGCGTCACAGCAAGAAAAAGATGCAGCGATGCTTAGCAAGGTGCGTGGTGCCATGGTCTATCCGGCGATTGTGCTGTTGGTGATCATCGCGGTGGTGGTGTTCATGCTCGTGATGGTAGTGCCGCAGGTTGAAGGACTGTATGGCAGCTTACATAAAGAGCTACCGTTCACAACGAAGGCCATGGTTAGCGTTGCTGGTTTTTTGGCGCAGTTTTGGTGGGCGTTGGTGATTTTACTTGGTATCGGTTTATATTTCTTTCAGCAGTATCTCAAAACCGAGGCTGGTATTCGCGCTAAAGATACGTTCAAGCTGAACATACCAGTGTTTGACGCCATGTTCCGCAAGCTGTACATGGCTCGCTTTACTCGTACCGGTCAAACGCTTCTTAATAGCGGGGTAGCGATGCTGGACATGTTGCGCATCACTGCTCGGGCGGTCAATAATTCAGTTATCCGTCAAGGTATTGAGCATGCCAGCGAGAAGGTGAAGGGTGGCAAGGCGCTGTCGGTGTCCTTAAAAAATGAGGATTATATCTTGCCGATGGTGCCGCAGATGATCAAGATTGGCGAACAGTCGGGTAAAATCGACGAGATGATGGGCAAGTGCGCACAGATTTACGAAGATGAGCTGGATGAAGAAATTAAGGCGATCACGACAACGATTGAACCAGTGCTGATGGTGGTCTTGGCGGTCGTGGCCGGCGTGATGGTGGGTGCGATAATCTTTCCAATTTATAATCTGGTCGGAGATATTAGCCTCTAGACAATCCATAAGCAGTACGGTACAATAACGAAAGAAAGTTAAGTCACAGAAAGGTGGGCAACTTCATGGCTCAGCAAAAAGCAAATCGAGGGTTTACAATTATTGAAGTCGTGTTGGTGCTGGCGATCGCCGGACTGATATTTTTGATGGTATTCTTGGCATGGCCGGCCTTGCAGCGCAGTCAGCGCGATACACAACGACGGAGTGATGTGACCAGGTTTGTCTCGCAGGTAAATAGTTATGCGACAAATAACAAGGGAAGCATCCCGAAAACCGATACGGGGTCGATCAATAGCTTCCTCGATTCGTATATGAAGCGTGGCAACGGTGAATTCAAGGATCCGCAGACAGGCAACAATTACAGCGTGGTAACTGGTGTCGCTCAGCAGGGTTCGGCAACGACCGAGAAGATGGTCTATGCCACGAGCGCTCAATGTGATGGCGAAAATATTGTCGCCAAAAGTGGCTCGCCGCGCTCGTTCGCCGTCAAGGTGCAGCTAGAAGGAAGCGGTGCGTTTTGTAAAGACAACCAAAACTAACCAGAGACAACGAATTATTGGCAGCCTCCTGCTATCAGGGGGCTGCTTTTTTCATGATTTCTTGTTACCATTAACAGTATGATGGTAGTGACAATACTGGTGGGCGTGGCAATGCTTGGTGCAGTGATGGGAAGTTTTATCGGTGCTCAGGTGTGGCGAGTCCGTGCTCGGCAGCTCGTTGAAGACAAGCAGGCCGGCGAACCGGTTGATACGCTGGAGCTACGCCGCCTGAAGCTGCTGCTCAAACCTCTCAAGAAAGATCGATCGCAGTGTCTTTCCTGTGGGCACGAGCTACGCTGGTATGATTTGCTGCCAGTGGTGAGCTGGCTGGCTGCTAGAGGTCGCTGTCGGTATTGCCAGGCACCGATTGGCTGGATGGAACTGGGGCTCGAAGTGGCGATGGCCGGGCTGTTTACAGTGGTGACGTGGCATGGCATGATGACGTTTACGGCGCCACTAGTAACAACGAAGGTCGCGATTATGCTGATGGGGCTATCATATCTAGCGTTCCTGTTCGTGTATGACAAGCGGTGGTTTTTGCTTCCGGACGTGGCGAATTGGCCGTTCGTGATATTGGGAGCACTATTTGCTGGGATTCATGTGGCGACTGGTCAGCTACCGGGCGGAGTGCTGGGGTTGATAGCGGCGGTTGTTATCCTCAGTGGCGTGTACGCATTGCTCTACGTCGTGTCGAGTGGTCGCTGGATAGGGTTCGGTGATGTCAAGCTGACGCTCGGTCTCGCACTCTTTTTGATGGATTGGCGGCTAGCATTTCTCGCGCTCTTTTTAGCAAATTTACTCGGCACGCTACTGGTACTGCCGGGGATGCTTCGAGGCACAGTGCAGCGTGGAGCACGAATCCCATTCGGGCCGCTATTGATCGTTGGCTTTCTTATTTCGTGGTTTTTTGGTGCCAGGATCGTGGATTGGCTTATCGTGATTTGATAGTGCTTATGCTATAATAATGAGCATATGAAGCGGTGGCAATCCGGGTTTACAATCGTTGAAGTGGTGTTGTTCTTGGCGATCACTGGCCTGTTGACCGTTGGCTTGTTAGCTGGCGTGAGTGCTGCACTGCGCCAACAACAATATCATGACGCTGTTCAATCGTTCGCCGGCTTTATTCGTGATCAGTATAGCCGAGTGATTAGTATCGAGAATGATCGGGGCGATCGCGACACATGTCCTGTTAAGGGTGCAACAAACGATGGGGCTCGGGGCCAGTCGAATTGCGTTGTCGTTGGTCGTTATATCAAGTCAACGAATTCCGAGGCACGTTCATTTACCGCCTATCCGCTGTACGCTCTGAAACGCTCGGGAGTGTGGACGTATAGTTACAGTGAGAGTGAGGCAAATACCTATACGGTTGGCTGGGGTGCGCAGGTACGCTCGCTCACGGCAACCAATACCATTGGTAGAGAACTGGCTTTATTAATATACCGCGATCCAGATAGCGGGCAGGTTATCGTACGCACGAATGATGCGCCGTATTCACCAGCTAATATTAATAATTTTATTCGCAATATGCAGCCGAATGGCGGTATGTATACGGCCGATTTACAGCTGCGGCAGCGAGAGTTTTGTATCTATGATACTGGCTGGTCAGTTGGCCAGAGGCTGTCAGTCTTTTTGGGAGCAAAGGCTGGCTCAAGTGAGGCAGTGACGGTTGGTCATGCGACAAAGGGGTGCGATAATGAAGCGACGGCATAGCGCGCGCGGCGACACGATTATTGAAGTGGTGATGGCGGTAGCGATGTTTAGCATGCTGGCGATCGGCATCATGGCACTCATGAACAGTGGTATTGCTATAGCGCAGCGATCATTAGAGTTGACGCTTGTGCGGCAACAGATTGATAGTCAAGCAGAAATGCTGCGCTACATTCACGACAAGTCATCTCAGGCTGGCAGCTCCTTTGCCACCCTCTGGGACGCGATGAAAGGTCGGACCATTGACCACGCCAATTCGCTACTGAATGTTAATCGATGTCCAGAGGCAATGCCGAGTGGGGGATTTGCACTAGCGCCCAGCAAAAATACCTTTCAGTTGATTACTAATAAGTATGAATTATCGCCGACATATGCCAAGATTTCAACTGCCCGAAATCCAATTTCTTTAGGTATTTCAATTCAGCTGGTGCGTGTTGAGGGTGGCCGCGCCTATGATGCGTATATTCAGGCCTGCTGGATGAGTGTGGGGACTGACCGGCCAATGACCACGGGGACGATTGTGAGGATGTATGACACAGCGGTATAGACGATACGGGTTTACCTTGATTGAACTGATGCTGGCGATGGCATTTGTGTCGGTGTTGCTACTGGCGATTGCTACGATAGCGATCCAGGCTGGCAAGCTGTATAATCGAGGTCTCACGCTCAAAAGTATCAATCAGTCCGGCCGCGAAATTAGCGATAGCTTGCGGCGCGACTTTTTGCAGGCTAATGCTGGCAAGATAAGTGGTAGTGCTAGTTCGGCCGTTGTCATGGTGCAGGCGGGTGGCGCTGATCGGAGCGGCCGACTGTGCCTCGGTGACTATTCATATGTCTGGAATGTACCAAAAGTTGTCTCTGGAGAAGTGAAGTCCGGCGCGGGTATTATTACCGAGGTTGGCGGGCCGCATTCTGGTCGTCCGATTAATTTTGCTCGAGTGATTGACCCAGATGGTATGCTGTGCCAAAAAAATGAAACAACGGGGGCGTATATGTCAACGGTTGCGACGGATAAAGTGACGCATCTTCTCAAGCCAGCCGGGTCGAATGATGTGGTGCTGGCAATTCATCAAATGAAAGCAGCGCGAGTGGCGGGTGGTAGTGGGGCAGACAGTCTGTATCGTTTGGAATTTGTCCTTGGAACTAGCCAGCTTGAGGCGGTCAATACAGCTAACGGTACCTGTAAGCCACCGGCGGATAACAGTGAGAATCTCGACTTTTGCGCGATAAATAGTTTTGAGATGATTGTGAGGACAAATGGATAAAATAGCGAGAAATAATCAATCAGGTGCGGTGTCGTTATTTGCAGTGATTTTTGCGACACTGTTACTAACGGTTTTGATGCTCGGCTTCATGCGGCTCATAATGGTTGATCAGCGACAGGCTCTGAACAACGAACTGTCACAAAGTGCGTACGATGCGGCCTTGTCTGGTGTTGAAGATGCCAAGCGAGTCGTGCGCGCCTGTCAAAAAGGAGATAACGGTGGCAAGGCCTGTGAGCAGTTACGACTACCCAATGACTGTAAAGTAGTCGCGCGTGCGGGTGTTGCCGGTAATGTGGCCGCTAACGAGACACTGATTCAGTCGCGTCGCTCAGGGGATGGTAAAGAGTTCAACCAGGCCTATACCTGTGTCAATATTACGATGGATACGGAAGATTTCCTGGTAAGCATACCCGAAGGATCATCTCGTCTCGTACCACTAAAAGCCAAATCTGAATTTAATAAAATTGTCCTCGAGTGGTTTACTAAAGAGGATGCGAACGGTAACGTGGCTGCTGGGCGAGTAAAGAATGCTGCCTCGGCGTCAACCTCGCTGCCAGCGTATAGTGACTGGGATGAGTCGCCGTCTCGTCCTGCACCCGCGTTACTGCGCACTCAGATGATTTTTCCAGGCGACACATTCGACCTTGCTAGTCTTGATAGCTCTCGTGTTGCGACGATGTTCCTTTATCCACGGACGCTGAGTGTTCCCGGGCCGACGAACGGAGGTGTATCGGCAATTAATCTACCGCGAGCGGGCGGTGGTGGGCAATTTAACAATGCTCCGACACCGGTGAGCTGTTCCCCGGATTTTGCTAATAGTGGCTATTCGTGCCGAGCCACAATTGATATATCACCTGTTACGGCCGCCGCCAGCGTTAATTCCTTCTTGCGTCTGACGCCGCTATATCGCATGTCACACGTGCGAATTGCCCTATATAATGGTGCAGAACCGGTCAAGTTTGATGGTGTTCAGCCGGCGGTCGATGCGACTGGTCGTGCCAGTAATGTGTTTCGACGGGTTGAGGCGCGTCTCCAGATAGGTGACGATTTCCCGTATCCTGAAAATGCTATTGACCTTGAGAACAGCCTCTGTAAAGACTTTTCGGTGACCGAAGGCAGCGTAACGCCGGGTAACTGTCGGCCGTAGTGTCTTAGGGACCTATCTCGTATCACTGTGAAAGCGTTCGTGGACGTCTTTGAGGTGCTGGTCGGTGACGTGTGTGTAAATCTGGGTCGTGGCGATATTGCTATGACCAAGCATCGATTGTACCGCCCGTAGGTCCGCTCCATTCATCAGAAGGTCGGTGGCAAAGCTATGACGCATAGTGTGCGGGCTAACGTGCTTGGTGATGCCAGCAAGTCGGGCATAGTGCGATACCATCCGCTGGATCGAGCGAGCACTCAGCCGACGATAATCGCCAGAAACTGATGGCTTTGCTAGGCGCCTGCTATAGCTGATGAATAGAGCCGGCAGGTTGTCATGCCGCGCGTCAAGGTAATTTTTGACGTGCTCGGCAGCGGACATTGAGACAAATACGGGCCGGTCTTTCTGGCCCTTGCCGCGCACCATAAACTCGCGTCGAGCGAGATTTATGTGGTCACGGTTCAAGTTAACAAGCTCCGACACGCGCAGTCCGCTCGAAAACAAAAGCTCAATGATTGCTCGGTCGCGAAGACCCGGTTCATTGTCCAGGGGGATCTGCTCAATTAGTCGTACCACCTCGTCGTAGTGAAGGAATGTGACTTGTTTGCGAACGGTTTTTGGTAGGGTAATCTTGTCGGCGGCTAGCGAAGAGATATCCCGTTGTGATAAATACGTCAATAATCCTCGTAGGGCGATCAAGTGATAATTTTGTGTAATTAACAACAATTCTTCACCGGTGTTGCTATTTTTATAACGGTTTAGCCAGAGGCGATACTTACGAATTGTCTCTGATGTTATTTTTGCAACATCAATATCACCAGCAAAATCAATGAAGCGTTCAAGGTATAATTTGTAGTTCTCAATGGTGCGAGGACTACGGCCACCCTCAACTTCTAGGTGCTCCAGGAAATCTGCTAATGCTTCGGAGAAATACATAGTTTAATTTTAACAACATCTATACCGTTTATCAAATGAATACTTTTTGCTATGATGAAGAAAATAATACACGAAGGAGGCGTATGGCTGAGTCAAAAAAGAAGAATATGTGTGGCATTGAGCGAACACTGATTGTGTTCAAGCCTGATGCAGTACAGCGGGGAATCGTCGGTGAAATCTTGCAGCGATTTGAGCGCGTTGGCCTCAAGATTATCGGTGTCAAGATGGTGGCCCCGGGTCGTGAGCATTACTTTGCGCACTATGAAACGATTGGCAAGATGGTAACACGTCGTGGTGAAGAAATCTTTGGGATGACACTTGATATGATGATGGACGGGCCAGTTATCGCTATGGTCCTTGAGGGGGTTGAGGCGGTCGCCGTGGTGCGTAAAATTGTCGGCCCAACTGAACCGAAATCTGCCGACATGGGTACGATTCGTGGTGACTATTCACATGTTAGCTTTGGCTATGCTAACGAATGTCGGAAGGGCGTGCCAAACCTGATCCATGCGTCGGGTGATCCTGACGAGGCAGAGCAGGAAGTCGCTCACTGGTTTAAGCCCGAAGAATTGATGGACTATGTTACATTAAACGAAAAGTTTACTCGATAGCATTCTCGTCACTCAAAACTACCCGTGCTATAATTGACACGGGTGGTTTTTGTGTATGCCTCGGTAGCTCAACTGGATAGAGCAGATCCGTCCTAAGGATAAGGTTGTAGGTTCGACTCCTGCCCGGGGTACCA
>CAUUMU010000012.1:0-21704 GCA_963546435.1 uncultured Candidatus Saccharibacteria bacterium | reverse complement strand
CGACGATTGCTGCTTATGCTGACCGGGAAATTATTGTTCGCGACGGGCAGATTTCTGGTGCTGATACAGCGGTAAATATATCAAGCAAACCCGGTAAAACCAATGCGGGGGCTATCAAATGAGTGTCAGTTGGATGTTATTAAAAAAGTCTGGTCGCCAGTCATTCGCGCGTCTGGGCTTGACTACGGTGGCGGTGGCACTGGGGATCGTACTGGTGTGCTACTTTACGGCTGGTGTCAACGGTCTAATGGGGCGTGCTAATGGACTAGCAATTAATACGGCGGCGTACCAGGCGAGCCGTGGCGCACCTTCACAAAAACCGATTGCTGGTGTCGAGCCGCTGAAAGTTGGCGGTACCCGGCGTGGTGATGCGTCGAAGTGGCGCGGTCAATATATCCAGTATTACTCGATGTACGGTACGGCTAAATCGCCGCAGTTTGCCAAACTGAAAACGCCGCGTCCTGGCGAATATTACTTATCAAAAGCGTTGGCTGATGCGGTTGCTGAATACCCAGAGGATAATATCTTGGCGCGTTTTGGTAAAAATACCAAATACCTCGGCGTAATTCCTAGCGAATATACCGCCAGTCCAGATGCGCTGATGATAGTGCGCGGTGCTAGCGCCGAGGAAGTGGCCGAGAGCGATGCTTTTACCAAATCTCAGGGACAGCCATCATACTTTGCTGATGTTTATCGGACGGACGCTAACGGATTAAAATCGGATGCTAAAATAGACCCAGTTGCTGTCATTGTATTTGGTGTTGGCGGGACGATCTTGCTGTTTCCAATTGTCATTTTCGTGTCAGTAGCAACGCAGCTGGGCGCTGCGCAACGCGAGAAACGCTATGCTGCTTTGCGGCTGATCGGCGCAACTAAGCGGCAGGTGGGACGGGTGTTGATGTTGGAATCGCTACTGGCGTCGGTGGTGGGTGTGATCATCGGGCTGGGTGCGTTTTGGTTGCTGCAAGCGCCACTGCAGGATTTCAAGATGGACGGTATGCGGTTTAATCCTAGCGACTTAGCATTAACTAGCACGCAATACGCGTTGATTATCGGTTTGACGCTGGGACTAACGATGTTTGTCAACTGGCGGCGGATGCGCCGGGCGCAGATTTCGCCGCTGGGTGTGTCGCGTTCGGTTGAAAAGGTAAAGAAATTGCGCGCTTGGCGGGCGCTGGTGCCAGCACTTGGTATCGCGTTCTTTGCTTGGCTGTCGTCGAAGCCAGGGCGGGATTGGCTGGCGGCTAATAAAGAATCAGCTCTGCCGTCGGTACTATTGATGGCGGCGCTGCTGCTGGTGATGTTCGGCTTGATTTTGGCTGGCGGCTGGCTGACCAATAAGCTGTCGCTGTTGGCAGCGCGCTGGGCTAATAATGCCTCGATGCTGATCGCTGGTAAGCGTACGGCGGTGCATTCGCGGACAATTTTCCGCAGCGTCAGCGGCGTGGTATTGGCGCTGTTTGCGGGCAGCTTTTACTTGACAGCGACCAGTGGTATTGAGGGCTTAAACGCTCAAGCGGTTAAGGACAACGGCTTTTCGCAATTAAAGCGCGGCACGGCAGTTGTCATCGGCCGATCGCTGCCAGGCGACATGGCGGAGCAGCTGCAGCAAAAATCTTACATCACGTCGGTGGCGACGATCTATCCGCGCGAGGACGGCGATGCAATTCGCTGTCAGGATTTGGCGAAGTATACAGAGCATACTTGCCCGAATAACGCCCGACCCGACCAATTTGCGCTGCTGAATTTTGATAAGCCGGTGGTCAAGAAGGTGTCGCTGATTAATGACCGGGTTGATACGAATGGTGCTAAAGAGTATTTGGTGACATTGAAATCAGACAATGATATCGAGAAATTGCGCACCTTGGTGACGGCGAAAGCCAATCAGTACGATTTGACCTATGCGGTGAGCGGCACTGACTCTAAAAAGCCGCATATTAATCCGACGATTCGCGAATTTGCCGACTTGGCTTACGTTGGTATCGGCGTGACGCTGTTCGTGGCGGTGGCGAGCTTGATCGTCTCGACGATTGGCGGACTAATGGAACGCCGCCGCTCGCTGTATACGCTGCGGCTGAGCGGTATGCGCCTCGCTCAATTGAAGCGCTTGGTGATGGTTGAGTCGGTGGCGCCGCTACTCACCACCTCGATTCTGTCATGCGGTTTTGGCGTGTGGACGGGAGCAGTATTTACCAGTACATTCTCGACGACGCTGAAGCCAGTGTTAACGCCAACCTACTTCACTATTGTTGGTATCGGTCTGGCGACGGCAATCATCGGTATTTACTTGATCCTGCCGATGGTTGATAAGCTGACGCGGGCGGAAGCTAACCAAACCGAGTAGTTTTCTCGCGGAGGTAATCTAACGAAAAGCGTTCCAGTTGGCGGCTGGGACGCTTTTCATGCTATGAGTGCAACTTTGAATGGTTACAACCCACACGGAAGTAGGTATCCGTGATTAGGAATGAAGGGATTAGTTAGTGAAACGTCACGCGGTCATTAGCGACACTGACGGTCACCGTCATGCCATCATGAATCCGCCCATCAATCAGCTCCAGTGCCAACGGATCAAGCACGCGCTTTTGTACCAAGCGCTTGAGCGGCCGAGCGCCAAAGGCCGGGTCATAGCCGTCGCGGGCCAACATGTCGCGGACGCTATCGTCAAATTCTAGCGCGATGTCGCGGCTGTCTTTGACTTGGCAAGCAACGCGTTTCAACTGGACATCGACAATTGCTCGCATGGCCTCTGGTCGAATGCGGTCAAAAATAACAATGTCATCGATGCGGTTGAGGAATTCCGGGCGGAAGTGCTGCCTGAGCACCTCAAGCATTTGATTATCGAGTGTCGACAAATCGTCGCCAGAAAAATCCATAATTGCCTGCGAACCGACATTGCTGGTCATGATGATAACCGTGTTGGAAAAATCGACTGTTCGCCCCTGGCCATCGGTCAGGCGGCCATCGTCGAGCACCTGGAGGAGCACGTTAAAGACATCAGGGTGGGCCTTCTCAATTTCGTCAAACAGTACCACGCTGTAAGGGCGGCGACGGACGGCTTCGGTCAGTTGCCCACCTTGGTCATAGCCAACGTAGCCTGGTGGCGAGCCAATCAGGCGGGCCACGGCGTGCCGCTCCATATATTCGCTCATATCGATACGGATCATGGCGTGTTCGTCGTCGAATAATTCGCGGCACAGGCTACGGGCTACCTCTGTTTTGCCGACCCCAGTTGGGCCAAGGAAGAGGAAAGAGCCGATTGGTCGATTGGTATCACTGAGGCCAGCGCGCGAACGGCGAATAGCGCTCGCCACCGCGGCGATGGCTTTGTCTTGGCCAATCACTTGGGTGCTGATATTTTCCTCTAATTTAGTTAATTTGCTCGATTCGGTCTCGATCAGCCGCTCGACTGGGATGCCCGTCCAGCGTGCCACCACACTGGCAATGTCATCAGGGGTCACCTCCTCGCGCAGCAGGCGGTCGGCTGGCGGAATGGCGGCCAGTTCCTGGCGGGCGGCAGCCAGCTTTTTCTCCAGCTCTGGTAGGTCGCCGTATTTGATGCGGCTGGCGGTGGCTAGATCCGCGTCGCGCTCGGCGATTTCTAACTGTGAGCGCAAACTATCCATCTTTTCAGTAGCGGTATTGACGGTCTGGAGAATGTCTTTTTCGTGCTGCCATTTGCTGTCAATCACCTCGGCCTGAGTCCGAAGGTCAGCGATTTGCTGATTAATCTCCTCTTTGCGGGACTTGGCGTGGTCGGATTTGTCTTTTTTCAGCGCGGCTTCTTCAATCTCCAGTTGCAAGCGGCGGTTATTGAGCCGGTCCAGGGCAATCGGCACGCTCTCCAGCTGCATCTTCAGGGCGCTGGTCGCTTCATCCAGGAGGTCAACGGCCTTGTCAGGCAAAAAGCGATCAGGCAGATAGCGGGTGGACAGCCGCGCCGCCGCCACAATGGCGTCATCAGAGATTTTAACGCCGTGATGCACCTCGTATTTTTCCTTCAAGCCGCGCAAAATTGCCACGGTGTCGTCAAAACTCGGCTCGCCGACATAGACTGGCTGAAAGCGCCGTTCTAGGGCCGCGTCTTTTTCGACATGCTGGCGATATTCCGCCAAGGTTGTTGCGCCGATCATGTGTAGTTTACCGCGCGCCAGGGCGGGTTTGAGCATATTGCCGGCGTCCATACTACCTTCGGTTTTGCCGGCGCCGACCATGGTGTGAATTTCATCAACGAACAAAATAATTTCGCCGGCGGCTTCTTCAACTTCTTTCAAAATTGCTTTGAGGCGCTCTTCGAATTGGCCGCGGAAGCTAGCGCCGGCCAGTAGGCTAGAAATTTCCAAGCTAATCAGCCGCTTGTCTTTCAGCGACGCCGGTACGTCGCCCTTGACAATGCGCTGCGCTAGGGCCTCGACGATGGCGGTTTTACCGACGCCCGGCTCGCCGATCAGCACCGGGTTGTTCTTGGTGCGCCGGCTGAGGATTTGCATAGTGCGGCGAATTTCCTCGTCGCGTCCGATGACCGGGTCGAGTTTATGCTCCCTAGCGAGCGCCGTGATATCGGTGCCGAATTTCTCCAGCGGCTGCTCAAGCTCTTCTTGCATAGTTGGTGGCATAGATCCTCCTTTGATTTTTTGGGCTTTTCCAAGTCCGTATTTATGATGCGCCGCGGCGAGAGACAGAGCGGGGATAATTGATATGATTATCATAGCAAATTGGCACTCTCAGCGCAAGAGTGCTAACTTAGTTTACTGATTGATGGACCTGTCCTATACTGTCGGTATGAGTCGTTATATTTTGATGTCGATTCAAACCCGCTATGCCGAGAAAATTTTTTGTGGTGAGAAGCGGTGGGAGTTTCGTAAATCCTTGCCGCGCCACAGCAAAGACGATGGGCTAACCGTAGTCGTTTACTCGTCAGGGGGCGACCGAGCGGTTATTGGCGAATTTCGGGTTGGACGTGTCATGTGTTGTCCACTGGATGAGTTGATGCGGCTTACTGGGTATGATACGGATGAGCAAGCCGCGCAGTGGTTTTCGCGCTATTATGTGGGGCGGAAACAGTGTGGCGCGTTAGAGATACTGGCGCCGGTGCGCTACGACCAGCCAATTTCTCTGGCGCGGTTGCGTCAATCTATGCCAGCATTTCGCCCGCCGCAAAACTTTAGGTATATTTGGCCGGGTAGTGAGCTGGCGGCGCTACTTAATGGCATTAGTGTGATGCGTCCAGATACTCCTCCCAAACCCTTAAAACACCGTCGCTAAACTCTGGCAAGATTTGCTCCTCATCAACCAATTCTCTGATAAACTCGTAATATGTTCGCTCTTTACTACGAATGTCGCTGGAAAAGAACAATCCTACGATCTCATCGTTATGCTGCTTGTCTAGTTCCTTATATATATTTTCAGCCGGGCGGCCTGCACTTCGCGCTTGGGCTAATTGCTCGATAAATCCGTGATAGCACTTGTACGCCGACCAATATTCCTGGCGGTGTCGATGTTTGACATAACGCAGCGAACCTATCAAAATATCCAGATATTCATGCTGCCGGGGCGATTCTGTCCATGTTTTGACGGACTTTTTATCTGGTTGTTTGGCGTGGTTATTGTTGAACAGCAAGGCTGAGTTCGGGAATAATTTGGTTTGATTAGGCAAGGAAAAACCAATGTCAATTTTATGAAACAAGCTCATGCCGTTCAGGAAAAACGATCGGGCAATTTCATGATTGTTCTGAGAAATAGTGTATGTCGCAATGATACCAAATTGACCTTCGAGGGTTTTGCGCGTGTAGTTCTCGGCGCCAGTCGGAAAGCTGGTGATGACTGTCATATCGATGTCGGAAAATTCATCGTCATCCAGTGTTGCCCGCGAGCCGAACACATACAATTTGTCGATATATGGATTGGCAGTCAGCGCTGTAAACAGCTTCGGTGGTATAGGAATATTACACATCTGCTATAATAGTACTATTCCATGAATCACAGCGAAAGGGGTACTTCATGAACATTCTCGTTACTGGCGGCGCTGGATATATCGGCAGCCACACCATCATTGAACTGCTGGCGTCGGGTCACGGCGTGGTGGTGGTCGACAATTTGTCAAATTCATCGGCTGAGAGTCTGCGCCGGGTTGAGGAAATTACCGGTCAAGCGGTGCCGTTTCATGAGTTTGACCTATGTGATCGGGCGCGGCTGGCGGAGTTATTTAAGTCTGAGGCAATTGACGCAGCGATTCATTTTGCGGGCCTGAAAGCTGTCGGCGAGTCGGTGGAAAAGGCGCTGCTCTATTATCAGAACAATTTGGAAAGCACATTGACGCTGCTTGATGTCATGCAGGAATTTGATGTAAAGAAGCTGGTCTTTTCGAGCTCAGCAACGGTGTACGGCGACCCGGCACGGCTGCCAATTACCGAGGATATGCCGCTGTCGGCGACTAATCCGTACGGTCAAACCAAGCTGATGATTGAGCAGATTCTGCGCGATGTGGCGGCGACCAAGCAGGGCTGGCAGTTTACCTCGCTGCGCTATTTCAATCCCGTTGGCGCCCATCCGAGCGGCCGTATCGGCGAAGATCCGTCGGGCATTCCGAATAATTTGCTGCCGTTCGTATCGCAAGTGGCAGTCGGCAAGCGCGACCATTTGAGTGTGTTTGGCGATGATTATGACACGCCGGACGGCACGGGCGTGCGCGATTATATTCACGTGGTTGATTTGGCACGGGCGCACGTGGCGGCGTTGGAACATTTGGGCGAGCCGGATGAGTATAAGACGTACAACATCGGCACTGGCCGCGGGACGTCAGTGTTGGAATTGGTGAAGGCATTTGAAACAGCGTCGGGCCGGGACGTTCCGTATCAAATCACGCCGCGCCGGCCAGGCGACATTGCCGCATGTTATGCTGACCCAAGTTTGGCAGAGACAGAGCTGGGCTGGCGAGCGGAATTGACAATTGAGGACGCCTGCCGCGACGCCTGGAACTGGCAGAGCAATAACCCGAACGGCTACGAGACGTAATTTCCTTGACATACCTATTCAATCCGGCGGGGCGACTCGTCGGATTTTTATGTAGGCGAGACGTTTATTTATGAACTGCTCAAGATCCGCCGCTCGTAGTAGGTTGAGCGTTTGGCGAGTTCAGCATTGAGCTGGTCGATGCTACCAAATTGTTCAACCAGTGTTTGGCGATTTGAAAACAAATTAGTACCCAGCCCCATGCGGTCGCCGTCCACCGTCACGCCCAGTGCCGCCAGGGTCGACGGATACATGTCAAAGGCAGCAAATTGGCGGTTGGTGGTACGAGTTGGCCGAACGGCGAGGTTGATGAAGGCGTTATAGACAGTTCGTTGGTAGGGAGCACCGGCAATCTTTTCTTCATAATATGGCGTCTGCATGCCGAGGTGGTCGCCGCTGATGATGATGGTAGTGTTGGCGTAAAATGGCTGTTGCTTGGCCCACTCGACGAAGGACGCGATTTGTTTGGAGGCGCAGGAATGAACATTGTCGTATTTTGCTGCAAATTGCTCCTTGCAAACATCTTTATCCATCCAGCCATCAGTGAAGTGCGTATCAACGGTCAGCATTTGTAGGTTGAATGGCTTGTCGGACTTACTGAGACGGGTGGCCTCGTCGCGGGCAAATTGAAAAGCTTTTTATCTTCGTAGCCCCACCACACCTCGTAGTTTTGTGGGATTAAACCATGCTTTCGGGCATAGGTGAGGTCAATGATGTGGTAATCGCCGTGTTGCTCCAGTAGTTTATCGCGTCCGCCGAAGGCTTTGTTTGAGCCCATGAGGAATGATTGGTTGTAGCCAGCTTTTTCAAGCACTTGCCCAAGGGTATAAGCGCCCGGCAAGAATTTATTAAAATCACCCATACCATTACGGTCGCGGTCACCGAACACCCCGCCGTCCTTGAGCGGCACGCCGGCGGATTGAGCGGTCATGCCGGCGACTGTCCAAGTGGTACCGTGTGCAGGCAGGGCGCCGCCGAGACCTGAGGCTCGGTGTGAAAAGGAGGTATTAGTCAGTGCCAATTTCTCCAGCTCTGGAATGACTGATTTGTCGCTCATGCCGCCGTTGGCTTTGGAGGCCGGTGTATTTTCCAGCGACTCGACGTAGATATAAATCAAGTTGCGTTTGGTACTGGGAAACGTCAATTTAACGCCGCGCGGATCGACGTAATGCTGGTCATAGACCTTTGAGGATTGGGCGAGGGCAATGATGTAGGCGGGGATACTGAAGCTTTGCATTAACAGTGCTAGGCTGATCATGAATAGGCCGCCTGCATAATAAGCTTGGTGACGCAAGCGGAGCGGTCGTTTTTTCCAGCGTAGCTTGAGGATGATTGGCAGTAGCAAAATGATGAGCAGCCCAATGACGTAGGGGATATTTTCCCAGACGGCTGAGGTAAAGCTGCTAGACTGCCCACCCGCCAGGCCGTTCTTGAAATAAAATAAAATCTCGTCAATTTTGGCGTCACGAAATTGCACAATTTTATAGCGGCTAGCGACAAAGAAAACGGCGCTACATAGTAATAGCAAGACGATAGCCACGCGAATGATAATGCGGTTGTTGGCGCCGCGGCCAGACGGAGAGGTGCTCATAATGATATTATACAACGTTTGGCTGGGCGCGTGGGCTGGTTTGGGGGCTTATCATTTCTTTTCAAAGCGCGTATACTGATAAGCATGAACAGAACAAAAGCGCATCATCGGGGGTTTGGTGTTAGTTGGTGGATAGGCCTGGGGCTGTTTGTGGCGTTGATTGGCTTTATGGCGTTTGACATTTTGCAGCGCGAAGGTGGATTTGGTAAGAGCGATGATGTGTTGGTGATGGGTACTAATGCTGGATTTAAGCCATTTGAGTACAAACAAGGCAATGAAATTGTTGGCTTTGATGTTGATTTGGCGAAGGAAATTGCCCGCAGTATGAACAAAAACCTAAAGATTGAAGACATGGCGTTTGACGGATTGCTACCAGCATTGGAATCAGGACAAATTGACATGGCGGTGGCTGGTATATCGGTGACGCCAGAGCGTGCCAAAAATGCGTTATTTTCTGAGCCGTATTATTCAGCCTCACAGCGGATCATTGTCAAAAAGGGTAGTCCAATTCGGAACAGGCATCAACTGACGGGCAAGAAAATTGGCGTGCAGCTGGGCACGACGGGTGATACGTTGGCCGGGAAAATTGCTGGCGCTAACGTGTCACAATTCCCAACCGCGCCAAGTGTGTTGACGGAGCTCAATGCCGGTGGTGTCGAGGCGGTTATTTTGGATGATGCGCCCGCGGCTCAATACACGACTGGCTTTCCGGATCTAGAAATTTTGCCGGGTGAGTTGTCGAGCGAGCACTATGCGATTGCCATCAAAAACAATAATCACGACTTGCTAAAAAAAGTTAACCGAGTGCTGGCGGAGATGAAAAAGGACGGCCGATATGACAATCTCATTCGCAAACATTTTGGGCCGAGGGCGCTTGAATCGATGAAGAAAAAGGAGCCTGAATCGTGAATTTCCTGGAAGTGATTTTTGGTGACGGTCGGTGGCTGTATTTGTGGCACGGTCTAGAGGTGACGTTGGTGCTAACAGTTCTATCATTGCTCCTTGGTACGGCCATTGGTGTTATCATCGCTCTTTTGCGGACTTCGGATGTACGACCATTTAAACTGCTCGGTCGCTATTCGTGGACCAAAGGGCTGAGCCGCTGGAATCCGCTGGCGTGGCTTGGGAAAGTGTATGTCGACATCATTCGAGGCACGCCGCTTCTGGTTCAGCTGTTGATTATGTACTACGTCGTCTTTGGTTCGTATCAGTTTATGCCGAAGATTTTTGTGGCAGCAATTGCCTTTGGTATCAATAGCGGTGCGTACATTGGCGAGATTATCCGCGGCGGTATCGAAAGTGTCGACAAGGGGCAAATGGAAGCGGCTCGTTCACTGGGCTTTAGTCGTTGGCAGTCCATGCGTCTGGTGATTTTGCCACAAGCGCTCAAAAATTCGTTACCGGCGCTGATTAGCGAATTTATCGCTCTGTTGAAAGAGACCTCAGTTGTCGGTTGGATTGGGCTGAATGACATCATGCGCGGCGCTGATAATATTCGTTTTCAAACCGCTACGGCATTTCAGTCATTATTTGCTGCGGCCGTGATGTACTTGGCGTTGACCGCGATATTTACCCGCGTGATGACCCGAGTAGAGAGGAGATTGAAAGATGGTAGTGAATAAAGTGAAGGAAGCGGCGCAGTCAAGCACTGAGCGCCCAGCGATCATCACAGTGGCTAACCTTAAAAAACAGTTTGGCAGTAACCGCGTACTCAGGGATATCGACGTTGAGATTCACGAAGGCGAAGTAGTGGTGGTCGTTGGCTCGAGTGGTTCAGGAAAATCAACCTTTTTGCGCTGCTTGAATCTGCTGGAGATGCCGACGGGTGGGCGCATTGTCATCGATGGCGTAGAAACGACAGCGCCAAAAGTCGACCTTAACGCTCTGCGCCAAAAAGTTGGCATGGTGTTTCAATCGTTTAATTTGTTCCCGAACTTGAGCGTGCTGGATAATATCAAACTAGCGCCGCGGAAATTACGCAAACTGTCTGATCGAGCGGCGACGCGCCTGGCGAAGAAACTACTCGCAGACGTGGGACTGGCGGACAAAGCCAACGCCTTTCCTTCGCAGCTCTCGGGCGGGCAAAAGCAGCGTGTCGCCATCGCTAGAGCCCTGGCTATGGAGCCAGACATCATGCTGTTTGATGAGCCAACCTCAGCGCTTGATCCAGAGATGATTGGCGAAGTGTTGGACGTGATTCGTGAGGTTGCCGCCAAAGGCATGACTATGGTTATCGTCACGCACGAAATGAAGTTTGCGCGCGAAGTGGCTACGCGGATGATTTTCCTGGACAAGGGTGAGATCATCGAAAATGGTCCGCCAGAGCAGGTGATGGATCATCCGGTGACTGAGCGAGCACGGAAGTTTTTCGGTGTCAAAGGGAAGTGAGGGAGGTCCAGATGAAACATGCGAAAACAGTCAAGAACCATAACCAATGCATGCTCCTTATCGCGGTAGTTGTTGGTATTATCGCCATCGTTATATGCGGCTGGTATATCTGGTCACGTTCGCACGTACCGGCGTCACCGCAGCCGTCAGACGCTGCCCGCTTTAAGGCTGCGTATTCTCGTGTGGTGAATGACAATCGCTTCGTCTTTGCTTCGGCTGGTGAGGTTTTGGAGAAATTTGAATCAGGCAGCGGCTTGATTTTCCTTGGCTTTCAGCAGTGTCCGTGGTGTCAGCAGTTAGCGCCAATCGTCGATGAAGCTGCCAAAGCCGAAGGGCTGGACAAGATTTACTATCTGGACATTCGCCATGCCCGCGAAACCAATGATGATACGTACAAAAAATTGGTTGAAAAGCTAAAGCCACATCTTCGCACCGACGAGAACGGACAGCCGCGAGTGTATGTCCCTGACGTGACTGCGCTGAAGGATGGTCGTGTGGTCGGTCATTTCCTGCAGGAAACCACCGCTGATGGTGAAAAGGCCACAGCTGATACGTACTGGACAAGTGAGCGCCGTGCTCGGGCGGTCGAGCAGCTGGGGCAGATGATTCGGGCTATGCGCTAAGCTTGTTATAATTCACTCATCATCTGAACATCGGTTGATTTATTAACCAGCCAGTTTAGGTCAACCTCTGTCAGATAACCTGGTAAAATTCGCGTGGTTTTTGGATCGACAAAGCCACACTCCGCCACTTCCTCGGCGCCGTGCGATGTTTGCTCCAGGTCGATGTGCTGGTAATCACGCCAGTTGGTGATGGCAAAGAAAAACTCGAGCTGTTCGGTAATGCCGTGTTTAGACGAGGGGTTGGTGTCGGTAAATTGTTGAATGAATAATAGCTTGCCAATGGTTGGTTTGATGCCAGTTTCCTCGATCATCTCGCGTGTCAGGCCATCCAGTAGGCTCTCGCCCATCTCCAAACCGCCACCCGGTGCGCACCAAAACTCTCGCCCCGCGTCGTTATTTGCAGTTAATTTCTGGCAAAATAGCTCGCCCTGATCGTTAATAATAATTCCGCGTACATTAACTCGCCGCTGCATATAATCTCCTTTGCTTTTATACTTGCCAGAGGTTCTAGGTGGTGAACATACGCTTTAAATAATTCCTGTGGTCGGGGTGACTGGATTTGAACCAGCGACCTCACCGTCCCGAACGGTGCGCGCTACCAAGCTGCGCCACACCCCGACGCTGGAGATAGTATACTAAAAAATGACTCGAGAGAAAAGGCGGCGGCCGGAAGCTTCACGAGTACTGGCTTATTGGTTGATTGGTGGGTTCGGTTAGCCCCGTCGAAGAATATCCAGCACGCCAAATTTTCCAGTCAGCACAGCTTGGCTAATGATGTGCGGCGTGAGGGCGGCGATGAGCTCTTTTGGTCTAGTGTCGCTTGGTAAATCCAATGTCGTGTCCAGTGCGTACACGTAAAATTGATAGCGGTGCGTGCCAAATGGCGGCTGCGGCCCGCCCCAACCAGGACGACCCCAACTGGTCATCCCCTCGACAGCGCCCGCGGGTAGTGATTCGCTGGTGATTTCAGTAGTTTCTGCCGGCACATTCCAAACCGTCCAATGGTAAAATCCATCGCGCCCAGGCGCATCAGGGTCGTGGCAGACGATTGCCAGGCTTTTGGCGTCTGCCGGTACGCCGCTGACCTCGAGCGGCGGGCGCTGATTACCGCCGAGTTTGGAGTAAATTTTTGGTATTTTAGCGTTTTCGGCGAACGCAGGGCTAGTAATTTTCATACTATGATTTTAGCATAGTGATAATTTTTGTTGCTTCGGGTACGTGAAGGTCAAAATCAATATCGGTTTTCTGGACAATTTCGTAACAAGACGACACTGCTGGGTTGTCTGGTAATTCAATTATTTTTCCATCATTAAATAGTTCTCCTTGTCGATAGATATTGTGAATAAACGGTACATTTGGTTTTGTTTTTCTCAAGCGATATAACGCTGATTCATGCCGTGTTTCGCCATCTGTAACAACTTTGGGCTGCGTATGCCATTGTCCCATAATACATAATGTTGGTAGAGAGCCGTCAATTCCGAGGATATTTTTAGCTAGCTGCTCTTCTCGTTCTTGCGGGCTTGGTGGTATGATGGCATCCTCATCTAAATTGTCAAAAAATGTATCAATAAAAACGAGCTCTTTAAGTTGATTTTGCTGCAGAAGAATTGCTATCGTTTTTATCATCTCAAGAGATAGAATGCTTAAGTCAAAAAGGTCTTCATCAATCAGGGAAAAATCATAGGAACCGGTTTTTACTGAATTGATGAAGTTAAGTACAGCGGGGCTGGCTTCAACGGCCAATTGCTGGATGTCAAGTTTTCTAACTAGGGTATAGATAATATCGGCATTTTCTTTGATGCCATGAATTTCGCCATATACAATTAGGTTCGATTTTTGTAAGGCAAATTGCAGGAGGTCTCGGTGTTTTATATCTAGTTGTTTTGGTAAAAATGTTTTGATAATTTCATATACATTCATGATCTCTAATTGAAAGTTTACTGTATGGAGTTATCAACATACAAGAGCAACATTATTTGCCGATGACCCATAGACTATTTATAATAAACCGTTATGAACATAGCCGACCGACTCCTCGCCAAATATCCCATCATTTCCGACCAAGTTGACGCCAAAGAACTCAGCGTCTTGCTACGAGAATTGGAAAAAGTACTGCAAAGCGGCGCGGCAGGAAACATCGTCGAGTTTGGCTGTTACGTCGGCACGACTAGTTTGTTTATTCGGCGGCTGCTGGACGCCTATGATTTTACGGGCGAGTTTCATGTTTACGATTCGTTTATGGGCTTGCCAGAAAAAACCCAAGCCGACGCCAGCGCTGCCGGCGAGCAGTTCAAAGCCGGCGAGCTGCTTGCGCCGCGCAAAACCTTCATTCAGAATTTCAAAAAGGCTGGCTTAAAACTACCAACTATTCACAAAGGCTGGTTTGCTGACTTCACCCCTGACGACGTACCGGAAAGTATCGTCTTTGCGTTTTTTGACGGCGATTTTTATGAATCAATTATCGATTCATTCCGCGTCTGCGACGGCAAGTTTCAGAAAACGGCGACTATCATCGTTGATGACTATGCCAATGAAGCTTTGCCAGGCGCCGCGCGAGCGGTCGATAAGTGGCTGGCTAATAATCGGCAATATACGTCGAGAACAGAGTCTAGTCTGGCAATTATTTCCTCTTGTTCAAAAACATAAACGTGTTACAATAGAAGCATTAACAATATAAACAGGGGGGTCTGTGATGGATGAGCCAATTCACATCACGTCTGAAATAGGAAAACTTAAAACCGTTTTATTGCATCGGCCGGGTAAGGAGCTAGAAAACTTAACTCCAGATTATCTGACCGATCTTTTATTTGACGATATTCCGTATTTGGAAGTTGCGCAGAAGGAGCACGACGCGTTTGCTCAAACCTTGCGCGATCACGGCATTGAAGTTCTGTATCTGGACGAGCTGGTTGCCGAAGCTTTGAGTTCTGACCAGCTTCGCGAGCAATTTGTCGACGAAATGCTGGCGGCTTCCAAGCAGGGTTCGCGCCGAATTACGCAGGTTTTGCGCCAATTCTTATTGGATTTGCCGACTCACGCTATGGTTCGCAAGATTATGGCCGGCGTGCGCAAGGACGAAATTACGCTGCCGCCGGAACATCATCGGCAGCTGCATAATATGATTGAGAAGAATCATTATCCGTTCTATCTCGACCCGATGCCAAATTTGTACTTTACGCGCGACCCGGCTGCAGCCATTGGTAACGGTCTGACGATTAATAAGATGCATTGGCCGGCTCGCCGCCGCGAATCGCTGTTTATGCGCTATATTATTGATCATCATCCGCGGTTTGCTGGTAAGAATGTGCCGGTGTGGTATGATCGCCACGAAAAGTTCTCAATGGAGGGCGGCGATGAACTAGTATTAAACGGCAAAGTAATGGCGATTGGCATATCAGAGCGTACCACGGCTGAGGCGATTGAAAAGATGGCAACGAAACTGTTTGCTGGCTCCGGCTTTAAGAAAGTCGTTGCCATGGAAATTCCGAAGTCGCACGCCTTTATGCACCTGGATACAGTGTTTACCATGATCGATCGGGACAAGTTTACCATTCATCCGGAAATCCGCGATCGCGGCGGCAAGATGAATTGTTTCGTATTGGAAAAGGTTGAGGGCCAACCGTTCCCACGTATTACGCACGAGACAGATCTCGAGCATGTCTTGCGAGTGGCGTTGGGGCTGCCGAGCGTTACCTTGATCGAATGTGGCGGCGGTGATCCGATTGCAGCAGCCCGTGAGCAGTGGAACGACGGCTCGAACACCTTGGCGATTGCGCCGGGCGTGGTGGTGACGTATGACCGCAACTATGTGACGAACCAAAAATTGCGCGAGCACGGCGTTGAAGTTATCGAAGTCAGTGGTGCTGAGCTTGGCCGCGGCCGAGGCGGTCCGCGCTGTATGAGCATGCCGCTAGTAAGGGAGGATGTATAAATGGCACAAAGTTTGAAAGGGCGATCATTCCTAACACTGGGTGATTTTACTGCGGGCGATATTCGGTTGCTACTAACGACGGCGAATGAGTATAAGCGGATGAAGTACGCTGGTACGCCGCATCGGATTCATGAGGGCAAGAATATTGCGCTACTATTTGAGAAAACCTCGACGCGGACGCGCTGCGCCTTTACGGTGGCGGCCAACGACCTCGGTATCGCGCCGGAATATCTCGGTAAAGACGATATTCAGCTTGGCAAGAAAGAGACAGTCGAGGACACCGCCAAGGTGCTGGGCCGGATGTTTGATGGTATTGAGTTTCGCGGTTTTGCGCATAAAACAGTAGAGGATCTAGCGAAGCACGCCGGCGTGCCGGTGTGGAACGGATTGACTGATAAGTTCCATCCAACGCAGATTCTAGCCGACTTTATGACTATCGAGGAACACCTCGGTCGGTTGCACGGCGTCAAGCTGGTGTTTGTCGGCGATGGCCGTAATAATATGGCTAATAGCTTGCTGCTCGGCTCGGCAATCATGGGGCTGGACTTTCGGATTTTAGCGCCGCGTGAATTGTTCCCTGAAGAGGGCCTTGTCCATCACGCGCATGAGCTAGCGCACCAGAACCACGGGCGGATTACTATCACTGATAATTTTGAGGAAGCCCTGCGCGGTGCCGATGTCGTTTACACCGATGTCTGGGTGTCGATGGGCGAAGAGGATAAGTTCGCCGAGCGCATCAATCAGCTGCGTCACTTCCAGGTTAATCGCGACATGCTGAACCTCACCGGCAATCCTGAAGTCAAGTTCATGCACTGCTTGCCGGCCTTTCATGATGCGTTGACCACGACCGGCCAGCACATCAGGGATGATTTCGGGCTAGAGGCGATGGAGGTGACGGATGACGTCTTCCGCTCGCCGAATTCGATCGTCTTTGACCAGGCGGAAAATCGTATGCATACCATCAAGGCGGTTATCGCTTTGACACTGTAGATGTCTAATACAGGAGTAAAGGAGGCTCCGGACATGGTAGAAAAAATGAAAAAAATTAAGAAAAAGCTGCGCTCGCCCTCAGCCTTTACTGTGCTGTTTGTGGTGATTGCCTTGATGGCGGTCCTAACGTGGATTATCCCGTCTGGTGTGTACAACACAAAACCAGATCCAAATGATGCGGAAAAGACAGTGCGCATCGCTGGTACGTATAAACAGACTGATAAAGTCACTACTAAAAAAGCCGATGACGGCACCGAGACAACCACTGATTCCCGCCAAGGTTTGTGGGATGCAGCACTTGCGCCGATCAAGGGCATGAGCGAGAAGCTTGACGTCATCGTCTTCGTGTTGATCCTCGGTGGATTCCTCGGGGTGACGATGAAAACTGGTGCGCTGGATGCGACGCTCGGTGCCATGCTGCGCAAGATGAAGGGCAAGGAGAAATGGCTTATCCCAATTCTCATGACGTTCTTCGCTATCGGTGGTACCACCTACGGCATGCAGGAAGAGGCAGTGGCGTTTTACGCGCTGGTGGTGCCGATCATGATGGCGGCTGGCTATAACGCCATGACTGCGGTGATGGTGATCGTGCTGGGTGCTGGTACTGGTGTGCTTGGTTCAACGTTAAACCCATTTTCAACTGGTATCGCTGCCAAGTCGGCTGACGTGCCGCTCGGTAATATATTGGGTCTCCAATCAATCATTTTGCTGCTCTGTTTGATCGCGGCTATCGTGTTCACCATGCGATACGCGTCAAAGGTAAAGGCTGGTAAGTATAAAGATGATGTTCGGTATAAGCCAGCCACCACCGCACTTGATATGAGCAACGTGCCAGAATTTACCGGTCCGCGTAAAGCAGTGATGGCGGTCTTTGGCGTCACCTTCCTATTGATGATCATCTCGCTGATCCCGTGGGGCAACTGGGGGATTACGTTGTTCGCCGATATCCATAAATGGTTTGCAGAGCTACCGGTCGTTGGTGCTATCTTGGGTCTCGATCATGTCTTGCCATTTGGTGAGTGGTACTTCAACGAGATCTCGACCCTGTTCCTGTTGTCAACCTTAGTTATCGCAGCGATTTATTATCGCCAATTCAAGAAAGAGGAAATCTTCGTTGTTGACACCTTCCTGAAGGGTACAGCCGATCTACTGAGTGTGGCGCTGATCATCGCAGTGGCGGCGGGTGTCGGCGTGGTGATGCAGAATGGTGCGATCCAAGACACCATTATCAGCTGGGGCGAATCTGCCCTGAAGGGTGCGGGTAGCTTTGTTGGTATTCTCGCCTATATCTTCTACTTGCCGATGAGCTTTATCATTCCGTCATCATCAGGTCTAGCGGCGGCAACTATGCCAGTTATCGCGCCAGTGGCCGACCTAGTCGGCTCCAGCAAGGAGATCATCGTTGTCGCATTTGCCGCGGCATCGGGTCTGTTGAATATGATGGCCCCAACCATTGCTTCATTGATGGGTGGTCTGGCCCTAGCCGGCGTGTCGTACCGTGCATGGTTGAAGCGCTCGATGCCAATCATGGTGGTCTTTGCGATAATTAGCCTCGTAGCTATCACGGTATACGGAGCCATCGCCTAATGAATCAGCAGCGAACCATTGTCGTCGCGCTTGGAGGTAACGCCCTGCAACGTCAGGGCGAGGCCTCGTCCCAGGCGCAGCAGCGAGTGGCCGACGAAACGATCGCCCAGCTCCTGCCGCTGATTCAAGCCAGCCACCGTGTAGCCATTGTCCACGGCAATGGCCCGCAGGTCGGCAATATCGTCCTGCACGAGGAAGCGATTAACACCGAAGCGGTGCCGAGCTTGCCGCTGGAAGACTCTGGTGCGATGAGTCAGGGGCTAATTGGTTTTTGGCTGCAGCAGGCGATGCACGATGCACTGGCAACTCGCGGTGTGCATGACAAGTATGCAGCGAGCATCGTTACCCAGACGGTGGTTGATCAGGCTGATCCAGCATTTCAAAATCCAACCAAGCCAATCGGGCCATTCTATTCAGAAGAAGAGGCCAAGAAGGTGCAGGCTGAACGCGGCTATACCGTGCGTGAGGACTCGGGCCGTGGTTGGCGGCGTGTCGTGCCATCACCAAAGCCTCAGGAAATTGTTGAGGCTCCCGTCATCAAGGCGCTGGTCGATGCCGGCGTGTTGGTGGTCTCGACTGGCGGCGGCGGCATCCCGGTGCTGCGTGATGCGTCGGGCCAATTGAGCGGCGTGGCTGCAGTGATCGACAAGGATTTTGGAGCGGCCAAGCTGGCGGATACACTCGGGGCGGACACACTATTGATCCTAACCTCGGTTGATGCAGCTAAGGTCAATTTTGGTCAGCCGACGGAGCAGGCGCTTGGCGAAGTATCAGCCGAGGAGCTGCAGCAGCATATTGATGCTGGGCAGTTTGCGGCTGGCTCAATGCTACCAAAAACCCAGGCGGCGTTAAGTTTTGTGGCCGGTGCTTCGGGGCGCACGGCGATCATTACCTCGCTGGAAAAAACTGCTGACGCTATCAACGGTGCCGCTGGTACGCGCATCAAGAGTTAGCTCTCATATAAATAAACACTCAAAACCACCAGCCGGATAGCTCGGCTGGTGGTTTTTGATGATGGTCTCCGCAAGCTTATTGTCATCTAACCGGTACCAAAATATTTCAAATGAGCTATACTGGGAACATGATAGAATACCTGCATTCAACAGGCGAGGCGATCGCACCGATTCAGACATTGCGTAGCGGCAGTTGGCTGCGCTGCGAACGGCCAACCGAAGAGGAAGTGTCCGAGCTGCTGACGTTGGGGATGGACGAGGACATGATTAGTGACGCGCTCGACCCGCACGAGGTACCGCGTATTGAGTTTGATGATGAGTGGACGTACTTGATCGCCCGGCTGCCGGATACCGACGATGATTTTAATGATTTTACCACGCCAATTTTGTTCGGCATTCACAAAGAGTATGTGGTGACATTGTCGCGCGATAGTCTGGGCCGGCTGTGGCAGCCGTTTATCGATAAGACACGGGTGCGGACATCGCGGCGGATTGAACTGGTGGTGGCAATGATCGAGGCGGTGTCGATCCAGTACCAGCGGCGGGTGGCGACCATCAATCGCCAAATGCGGGCGGCGACTGACGATATTCATACCTTGCGGGCGCGTGATATCGTCACCTTGACCGAATATGAGCGCAAGTTAAATGACTACCTGGATGCCTTGCTGCCGATGAACTGGGCGATTGAGCGGCTGATCGCCAATCGCAGCTTGCGGCTCAAGGATGACGACAAGGATGACGTCGAAGATATTTCCATCGACCTTGAACAGGTAATTAGCCGTTGTAAATCGCTGCTGCGAACCATCACCAATGTGCGTGATAGCTACCGGGCGGTGATGGACACCCGCCTGAATGAGACGATTCGGCTGCTGACGGTGATCACGGTGGCGTTGACTATTCCGACGATGGTGGCCGGGCTGTATGGCATGAATGTGCCCTTGCCGGCCGCGGAGAGCCCAGTGACCTTTTGGGTGGTTATCGGTGGTAGTGCGCTAGCGGCACTGGCGATTGGCTATTATTTCTTGAAGCGGCGCTGAGATCCTCGGGCGGGATGGCGCTTGTGCTTACCATTGTTTTTAGGTATAATAAAGCAACATGGACATCAAGAAACTAATTCACTTTTTTAAGGATAAATTAGCGCAGCTGCCGGCTATGCGCGAGCTGCATGATCCTGAAAATTCGCGGTTCGTTGCCTGGTGGAGTGAGGTGATGGCGACCGGCGAGGAAATGGGCGACGCGTATATGCACCGAGTGATGCGGATCGAGTTTTTGCCGGCGATCGTTTCCGAGGGTGGGGATAATTCTGAGGAATTTGCTCAGGCCTATCAGCGCGGCATGGACGAAGCGGAGGCCTTGATGCGGGCAACGATTGAAGGCCTCGAAAACCTCCAACGCAAAGCCGAATCCGCCAAGCGTAGTCCCAAGCATGCTCACGAAGTGGTCTCGCCTTACGTTGCTCTCAGCGACGAGCAGGTCAAGCAAGTCACTCAGGCAATGCGCCTCGATCGGTATGATGGCCAGACGCAGCGGACAGTCAAGAGCCTCCTTGAGGAGCTCAAAAATGGTGGTAAGAACAAGGATGCTATCGTTGATGCGGTGACGTGGCTGGCTGAGCAGCAGCCCGATGCATTGGTGGCGTTCCTGCTGGCGGCAAGTCACGCGGCGTAATGCGGTGACTCGGTTAGGCGCGGGCGATCCCGCATTAGACGGGCCAGGCTTATTCTGCTAGTACGCCATATCCCAGCAGTCCATCGTAGCGCTTATCGCGGTTGACGAACACGCGAATGCGGTTCGCCTCATTGCCGCCGACGGTGGTCAAAACGCTGTCGTCATTTTTTAGGACAATGTTAGTGTGATCACCAAACACCGGTGAATTGCGGTAAATTGCCACGTCACCAGCACGCGGTTGATAGCCAGAGCCGATGGGCTTGAATCGACCGGCCGCTTCGTAGTATTCGCGTAAGGTAAACGTTCCCGGGATGCGCCAGCCGCCAGTATGCGGATTCTTCAGCGGCGCGCCCGCCTGCTGCATGATCCAGCTCACAAAATCAGCGCACCACGCTTCACGGACGCCTTGGCTGAATTTGGTGCCGGCGGATTGTGCTTCGAATTCAGTTTTGGCGAGGCTGATAATTTTTTGCCGGGTCGGATGTAAATTTGTGGTATCAATCTGCGGGAATGTCGCCTCGCCGCGCGATGAATCAATGCTGCCGGCCACCCTCAGCGAGTGAAGTTTATGAGTAATTTTTGGCCAATACAGCGCGCCGAGACTGATACAAACAGCGATTAATGGTATCAGCACCAGTGCAAATACGTACCGTTTCTTGAGGCGACTGCGCGGCCGCGTGATGGAGAGCTGGGGCTTCTTTGGCATATGGTTAGTATAACGGCATCGTGTCGGTTTGGCTAGCCCTCCCGGGTTGCATACCTCACGCAGAGTGTTATAATGACTAACTAAAGATAGGCTGGCAGGGAGTCATTCTATCGCTAAGGTATGCGGTGCTAAAACAGAGCGCGGAAAGGAGTTTGTATGGCTCAACCCGAACCAATCATAACAGTTGACCAACTCGTCAAGACGTACGATGGCAAGAATGTCGTCGATAGCGTGTCGTTTGAGGTCAAGAAAGGCGAGA
>CAUUMU010000011.1:0-23401 GCA_963546435.1 uncultured Candidatus Saccharibacteria bacterium | reverse complement strand
TGTTATACGCCAAATTCGAAAGGGGATTTGAGCCGGCTGAGTCTGCGTCATGAACAATGGGATCCGGCAGTGCTAGCCTACCTGGAGGAATTGGAGCTAGTCAAGCCAGTACTATACTGCGGCGATATGAACGTGGCCCACCAAGCGATAGACCTGGCGAACCCCAAGGCCAACGTTGGCAAGCACGGCTTTACCGACGAGGAGCGGGAAGGCTTTCAGAATTACCTAGACGCTGGATTTACTGATACCTTCCGGGCAGCTTTCCCTGAGAAGACCGAAGCTTACACCTGGTGGACGCACTGGGCCAACGCCCGGGCGCGCAATGTCGGTTGGCGGATCGACTATTGGCTGGCATCGCGCGAAATCGCTGAGCGTGTCGCTAACCCACAGATTCACGCCGAACAAATGGGCAGCGACCACTGCCCGGTAAGCATTGAGGTTGAGGTATGAAAATCGCCAAACGCTCAGGGAAACGTAATCTGCTCATCGGCCTGGGTGCCGTGCTGATCATCGCCAGTAGCGCCGTAGTGACTTATTTCACCCTCCGTCATTTCAACCCACCGCACACCACCGCCCAGCAGCCAATTAGCAAGGAGCAGCCCGCGCCAACGCCCAAAGAAAAAGCTCCCGACAGCCAGAAACCTCCAGCGCCAGCTGCGCCGGGCCTTGCTCTGCCAAACGCTACACCGATCCCCGCTCGCATTGTCAACAGTGCCGATGACGCCGATCTCTGGAAAATTGCTAACAAATCTCGAGCCTTCGCCAATCCTCGGTACCAGCCCAGCGACCTCCGCCTCGTCAGCGTGCCGACACTACCCGGCCGCGGCCAGGATGAGCGCTCGCTCCGCGCTGTGCTCATGCCTGATCTCGAGAAATTAGTCGCCGCTGCCCGGGCCGCTGGCGTCACCCTCCGCGTCGGCTCAGGCTACCGCAGCTACGCCACCCAAGCCTCGCTCTTCGCTAGCTACGTCCGCCGGCACGGTGAGGCCGCAGCCAGCCGCTTTAGCTCCCGCCCCGGCCACAGTGAACACCAATCAGGCCTGGCGGTTGACTTCGCTGGTGCCGACCAAACCTGTTGGGTAGATGATTGTTTCGAACGAACCGCCGCTGGCAAATGGCTAGCCGCCCACGCCCACGAATACGGTTTTATTCTGCGCTATCCGAAGGGTAAGGAATCGATTACCGGCTATCAGTACGAGCCATGGCATTTTCGCTACGTTGGGCGGGAACTAGCGGGCGCTCTGCATCAGTCGGGCTTGACGATGGAGGAGGCTTGGTCGTATATTGAAGAGGCAATGACCAAACTCAAACAGCGAGGAACACAATAAATGAAGCACGGGGTGGGACGCGCAGTCGTGGCCATGGTTTTGGCGGCCTGGACGACACTGACACTACTGATGATCAATGGCGGCACGCAGCTCGTCAATCAGACGTCGGCATCGGTCGCTAATTCGCCGCTGTATAACTTTCAGCCAGTCACCATCCGTCTTGACCGGACCAACCACGATCTGACCTTTCCATCGTGGAAGTATTTACAAACCGGAAAAATCTGGTCGTACGTTTCGGGCAAGCAGGGTATCGACCCAGCCTTTGAGCCGCCGCTGACTGATATTACTGATGGTGCGCCGAGCTGGATAGAGGATAAGCGTGTGCAGCCGATGGTTAAAGAGTCACTGGAGCAACTGCGCCAAGCCGCGGCCAAGGCCAAGCTACCGGTCCTCGTCTCTAGCGCCTACCGCTCCGGCACTGCCCAAGCCAAAGTCCGCACTGAAACCACCGCCAAAAACGGCGCCGCCCACACCGACGAATATGTCGCCAAGCCTGGCCACAGCGAGCATCAGCTGGGCCTAGCGGTTGACTTAACCAGCTTTTCCGAGAAATGCAAGGCCCGCTTTAGCGACTGCGCACTTGATCCAAAAACCGCCAGCTGGCTAGCCGCCCACGCTCACGAATACGGCTTTATCCTGCGCTATCCGAAGGGTAAGGAAAAAATCACCGGTATCGCTAACGAAGCCTGGCACTTTCGCTACGTCGGAAAAGACCTGGCCAGCCTCATCCACGAATCAGGCCTGACCTTTGACGAAGTGTACCAAAACATGGTCAAATTACGCGACAATGCATCAGTTGCCAAGTCGTCTGCCTCATGATACAGTAAGCTCATGGTAGAGCTCACCCCCCCCACGATCACTAAACTAGCTATCGAAGCGTCGCCTGGCACACGATGCCAAGAAGCGACCATTACCTTTCCTGTTAGGGGTAACGAAGTGCTACTCGGCATGAAAAAGCGTGGGCATGGCGTCAACTATCTCAATGGGTTTGGCGGTAAACTCCAGCCAGGAGAGACTCCACTCGACGCCACCGTTCGTGAGCTCAAAGAAGAATCCGGTCTCGAGGCAGACCCCAGTGCCATTGAACCGACGGGCATCTTGACCGTTATGGGAAGTGGCAAGCCGATGGTCATTTACCTGTCGCGCTGCCTCAGTTGGCAGGGAGCGCCCGAGGAGACAGAGGAGATGCGGCCAGCGTGGTTTACTATCGGCCATAAGCTCACAAACGGAACACTCGTCAACCACTTGCCCCTGGAAACAATGTGGCCAAATGACAGGCTTTGGATCATCGCGGCTATCCTTGGACGTAAAGCTTGCTATGACCTCACCATAACCGACAGCCTGGCAACACTTCAGACTGCACGGCCTCACGCTGATGATCCATGGCAGCCTCATCAGCCTCGGCTACCAGAGAGCATACATCAAAACCTATCAATGCAGCGCGCCAGCTAAGTTGCCAAGAAACTAAAAATACGAGATAATCAAGCGATGAAGCAGCAGAAATTCGCAGTTTTTGACATCGACGGTACGCTCATTCGTGGCGGGCTGTACCGGCAGCTAGTGCTCGGGCTGATTGATACTGGCGCCATCCCCGAAGTCCACACCTCGATCATCCAGCAGAAATTACTCAGCTGGAAGCGGCGAGAGTCAAAAGACGCCTACGACGAGTACGAACTGAGTTTGGTCAATGCCATCTCTCGTTCGCTGGCTGACATCCCGACCGCGGTGTTTGACGAGGTGGCGAGTAGTATCGCCGAGAGGGAGCTCGACCACGTTTACACGTACACGCGGCATCGCCTGCGCGAGCTAAAGCAAGCGGGCTACTTTCTGATCGCTATCTCTGGCTCGCAGCAAGAATTAGTCGAGCCATTTGCTAAAAAATACGGCTTTGATGCCTGGGCGGCCCAAGCTTATGAACGACGCGGCGACACGTTTACCGGCACAATCATCACCAAAACGTACACCAATAAAGACAAGATCCTCCAGGGAATTATTGATAAGCACGGGCTGACACTTGCCGATAGTTACGCATTTGGCGACAGCGAGGGCGACCGGCATATTCTGGCGATGGTTGAACATCCCGTCGTCTTTAATCCGACGGAAAAACTGCTCGAAATTGCCAAAACCAACGGCTGGCCAATTGTCCTGGAGCGTAAAAGCGTGGTGTTTGAACTCGAGAAAGGCGAACGTGGATACCTTTTGGCGCAAGCAGGAAAAATCTAAGCCGCTGTTTCCCGACATCGAATGGAATCGGCCAGAGCGCCGCGACCAAGCCGGGCGGCTGGGGATCGTTGGCGGTAACAAGCTCGGCTTTGCGGCGGTGGCGACCAGCTACCAGGCAGCACGTGACGCCGGGGCAGGCGAAGTACGAGTCTTGCTACCTGACACACTGCGCCGCACCGTGCCAGCGGCGATGACCGACGTTCTCTTTGCGCCAACCAACCAATCCGGCAGCCTCAGTGGCGCGGCGGCAGGCGAATTGGCCGCACTCGGCGAGTGGGCTCATGTCATGCTGCTGATCGGCGACGCCGGCAAAAATAGCGAAACGGCCGCGCTGTACGAGCAATTTGTATGCCAGTACCACCGGCCGGTCGTGCTGAGCCGCGACGCCATCGACCTGGTGCAAAACAGCTTTCCCGCCATCCTTGACAATCCCCACGTCGTCTTTGTCGCCTCGTTCGCCCAAGTACAGAAACTGTTTCGCAGCGTCTACTATCCAAAAATCCTGACATTCAGCATGCAGCTGGCGCAGTTAGTCGAGGCGCTGCACAAATTCACCATCACCTATCCAGTCACGCTAGCAGTCTTTCACGCCGATCAATTAGTCATCGCACAGGGCGGAGAAGTCGTCACCCAAGCCTGGACCGAGCCGATGCAGCTATGGCGCGGACAAACCGCCACGCGCGCCGCCAGCTACCTCTTATGGTCACCGGAGGCACCGCTGGCAGCCATCAGCACCAGCATGGCCGCTAGCGTATAAACCAGGGCGGTTTCCACCAGCTCTTGACGATTTATAAACTGCGCGGTATAACAAGGATAGCTATGTCACGAAAATGCCTGATTTACCATCCTGTGGCTGAATTTCCTCTGTCAGATCCAGATTTTACTCAAGAGATACAGGAACGATTTAGTAGACTGAATGACAACCCCATAAAACCAACGCAACCCGAGGAGCGTCATCTTACTATCCTAGGCGCACGAGAATACCCAAAGGTCCTACATCCATCTAGACTGCACATTCATCTACCAGAGCAATCACAAAAGAGCCTTGAGCTCAACGTAGTTGGTGCTCGTATATTAGGAGAGTGTGCACTCACTCTGGTATTCAACGACCTCAGCCAAACTTTACCACGGGAAGAAAGACGACGTATCAAGCAAGCATTTATAGAAGCAGGGGCTACCACTCCTCACCATAAAAAATTCAAGCCACACGTCACCATTGCCAAGATTCCCAGGGGGATTAGTAGACGACATGTGATTCGCTGGACAGAAAATATGCTACCGACAGACCCAACCGTCATCGTTGGCGGTATCACGCAGAACAATCTCTCGGGGAGAGAATTTAACGAACAGTCCCTCATCAAGTTTGATTTTAGTAATGAGGGTCATTTTCTCGATCTACAGGTTGCTGACTGTATGCTTCTGCCACCACTAAAACAAAAGCCAGAGAAGAAAGGGTGCGGACATCATTCTCATTCTTAACATTAGCTTCTCGTAAGGTATTGCCATCAATAAAATTCCCGCTACAAAAACGGGAATAAAATTAAACAAACTGAGGCGACCTCTGGTACCGCGGGCCGGACTTGAACCGGCACGAGCGATTGCTCACCAGATTTTGAGTCTAGCGCGTCTACCAATTCCGCCACCGCGGCACGAGAGAACGCCCCAAGTCATCCGAGGGTAATTATACCACGGCCGCTACCACAGCAGCAAGAGCCCGGACGCTTTATCTTTCCGGCGTTTTCCCGTATAATAAGAGGTGATGAATCCACATGACGATCAGTTTGGCAGGCGAGTGGGGGCACCAATCTCGAGTCAACCTCGTCCACTGACGCCACCACCACGTGATTATTCCGGCTCGCAAGCTGCTGCCGCCAATGTTATTCGTGATCAAATCAATGCTATTTACGGCGGTCGCGGCACCGAATCAACGCCACACACCACACCGGTGGTTCAGCCGCGGCCCACGGAGCAGCCACATCCAGAACCGACCGAACGCACCACTGTTACGCCGCCAGAGCGCACGCCAAGCCCACACGCCCTGAACACCGCGCCACCGGCAGCTCAACCGACCCAGCCGTCCGCAGCGCCATCTCCCGCTCATCCCGCTCACATCACCGAGTCACCTCAGTCCCAGCCAGGGAACAGGTCAACGGACAAGCCTACCGCCATGCCGCCAACCACACAGCCGCAACCGGCCGCCCCGGCCAAAACTCCCACTCATCAGCCGCAAATCACCGCCGATCAGTGGAAGCAGTACCACAGCTCGTGGCAAAAATATTACCAGATGTACTACGAGCGCTATTATGCCTCGCACCTTGATCAAAAGCAACAGGAATTTGACCGGCTGGTCAAGTCTGCTCGCGACGCCAACACCGCCGCCGCGCCGGCCATGACCGATATGTTGTCCGCCCAAAGCCCCATCAAGCGCCTCCGTGCCCAGATCCAGCAGACCGTCCGCGACAAGGCCAAAAAAGTCACCAAGTCACGCCATTTCATCCCGGCACTAGCGGGTGTATTGGTGCTGCTAGCGTTCGTCTTTTTGCAGTACAACCGCGTTCTGTTTGGCATCGCCGCTGCCTACACCACCCCGGGCAATGTTGACCCACAAAACATCATCGTCAATCCAGCAAGCAGCGCGGCTGTTGGCCCCGACCCACGGCTGATCATCCCCAAGCTCAACGTTGATGTACCAGTCATTTATGGCGTTAACGCGGCCGACCATAACGCTCAAATGAAAGCAATGGAGAAGGGCGCTGCTCACTTCGCGATCGCTGGTGCTAACGCCGTGCCTGGCCAAGTTGGTAATGCCGTCTTCTCGGCGCACTCTTCTAACGACGCCTTCGCTGCCGGCGACTATAAGTTTGTCTTTGCCCAAAACGAAAAGCTCGTCAAAGACGACATCATCTACATGCACTACCAGGGCAAGCGCTACACCTACGCCGTCACCAAGAAAGAAGTCGTCCTGCCGAACGAGGTCAGCCGCATCCAGATCCAGACCGACAAGCCGATCCTCACTCTGATCAGCTGCGTACCGCTCGGCACCGCCGAAAAACGCCTCTTGGTCTTTGCCGAGCAAATCAGCCCCGACCCATCTGGCGCTACCAAATCAACCGAGCCAGTCACCACGCAGTCCGGCGCTATCCCGGGTAAGCCATCGCCAACACTACTCGAGCGATTATTCGGCGCCAAAGAGTAAACGCCAAAGCATAAAGAACAATAGATTGCGATAGTTTCAAGTTAGCGCTTGATCGTCATGCGCAGCCGCGACATCGTCACCGTACCGTTATCAGCTCGGCGGAAAGCATACAACCAGTCACCATCGTGCGACAGTGACGCATCGAACCCTTCGCTGGCCTCCAGCATTGTCGACTGATTAGCACCGTCGAACTCGCGCATCACCAGCTTGCCGCCCTCGACGCTCCACACGTGATAATCATCCAGCCAGTCAAGCACCGTTCCCGTCGGCAGCGCCGTATCATGCGACACCGATTGCCGCTCAATATCATAACTCATAAAGCCAGCCCCCGTTCGCATCAAGACAAACCGCCCGGTACCGCTCAGGTCAAGTTCAGCTAATTGCTCGCCGGCGGTGATCGACTTGACGCGGCTGAGTAATTTTGATGCCGATGAGCTCGACCCGTCCAGCGCCGCGCCCATGTGCAGCGTCACCGCCGAGCCAACGCCGACCACCAGCACGTCTTTATTGTCATAGCGCGAGAACTTAATCATCAGTGGCGTTGCAGCCTCCGCCTCAGTCTGGCGCCGGACAACCACTGGCTCAGTCCAATCCTTGCGCCAAATGCCCGCCAGCTGCAGCTTACTCGTACCATTCGTCCCGACGTAGGTGATATAATCCGTGCCATACACCGAGAATGACTGTACATGACTGATCAGCGGCGCAGAAATCGTCGCTGCGTTCAGGTCCGCTCGCCGCAGTTCGCCGCTCGACTGCAGTACATAGAGTTCATTGCCGCTCTCACCAAGGAAGCGCACGTCTTTTAGTTCCAGCCCGATCACTTTCGCGATATCAACCACTGTTTTATTCTCGCGGTCGACCTTCAGCCACTGGACTTTTTCGCCTTGGCCTTCGACCACGTAGGTGTGTTTGAGAATGGCGTAGCGATTACCGGAATCCCACTCAACAATCTTAAACGTGTGCGCCGTCGCTTGGCCGCCGTAACCTGCCACCACCGACGTATCCAGTGTCACCTCGTTAAACTTTGGCTTATCCGAATCGCGCAAATCGCCCCAGACGATCTTCGGCGCATCGGTCGCTTGCATCACACCCAGCATGAACCGCCAATTTGGCGAAAATCGTACTGAGGCCAGCGACGAAAATTCCTTGACCGAGCTCACCACCCGCTCACTCGGCACTAGCCGCGCGTATGATAGCCAGGTCAGTGTCCCGGCCTTGACCTCGACAACTTTGCGCCACTCGTCATAGCCATCCAACCGCATGGAAAATTGATGCTGCCCCTCGGGAAGCATGCCCTTGATATGTGTCTTGCCAAGCTCCATGCCATCGACAAACACCCGTGCGCCTTGCGGCCGCGAATCATACTGCACCAGCGCCCGCTGCTCAACCGTCTGCGTCTTGAGATCCAGCTGATAGCCAAGCGTATGAAAAATCAAAATAAATGCCAGCGTACACACCGCCAGTACCATAATTGTGTAGATCAGCGTCCTGCGAGCAAGTTCTAGGCCGCGCTTTTGCTTCCGATACATCATGAGATGATTATACCACATTTCGCCCCTTGCAAAAAGCATGTCCTCTTTGTACAATAAAATATAAGCATTAGGAATACGAGGGGTTCATGAACAAACAAATCATCCATAAAACCGTCCACAAAACTGCCGGCCAAAAATCAACGACGCTCAGTCGCCGTCACGTCGCCGCGCCATCGCACGCCAAGCGTCGCCTGGCCAGCCGCCCCGACATTACGCGCGACACCTCCGTCCCGATAAGTGTCCATGTCAATAAATTTGCACCGTCCGCGCCAAGCGTCCTGCCACAACCAACTAAGCGCGATCGTCCAGCCGAACCACACCCGACCGTTGTGCGTGCCCAAGCTCGCATTGCCCAGCAACCTCAGACCGTCCGGACTACGACTCGCCACGTCCCGACCACACCGCCTCATCACTCGACTCGTATCATCCAGCCAAACCAAGCTCCAGCCAAACAGCATCCGGCGATCCTCGCGCCCAAGCCAGCCGCCGTTCTCAAAAATGAAGCCATTACCGAAGCCCTGCAGCGCGCCACCACCCCAGAAAAAGCGCCGCGCCGCAGCAAAAAACCAAAGAGTCGCGTCGGTCGCTGGCTGCAAATCGCCTCCGTCGGCCTGGCCATCATGCTGATCGGCGGTTATTTCACCTACCTCGGTATGCCCAACATCTCCACCCGCATCGCCGCCATCCAATCTGGTGTCAACGCCAAATACCCCGGCTATCGACCGACCGGCTATGCCCTCAGCGGCCCAATTACCTTCAAGAGCGGGGAAGTCCGCATGAAATTTGCTTACGCTGACGGCGGCCAATCCTACACCATCACCCAGCAAAAAAGTTCGCTCAATTCCGCCGCCCTCAAAGAGACCCTGACCGCCGACGGCGGCGACGTCCAAACTACCACCGCCGGCGGTCTGACTATTTACAGCACCGACCGGACGGCCAGCTGGATCAATGGCGGCGTCCTCTACCAAATCACCCTCGGCGGGGCATTGTCAAGTGAGCAAGTCACCAAAATCGCCACTAGTTTAATCAACGCCACACCGACGCCTCGGCGTTTACCAGCGCTGCGGCCTCATGCTATAATCACCCCATGACTACACGCACTCGTTTCGCACCCTCGCCAACAGGGTTCTTGCACGTTGGCGGTATTCGCACCGCACTATTTGCTTTTCTCGTCGCCCGGCAGGCCGGTGGGCAATTTATCCTGCGCCTCGAGGACACTGACAAGGTTCGCGAAGTTGCCGGCAGCCGCGAGCATCTGATCGCCAGCCTCAAGGCCCTGCACCTCGACTACGACGAAGGGCCAGACATTGGTGGGCCACACGGACCGTACGTCCAAAGCCAGCGGCTTGAGCATTACCGCCAGTGGGCACAAACATTAATCGACGCTGGCCGCGCCTACGCCGATCCGTACACGCCCGAGCAAATTCAAGCCTTTCGCGACACCGCCCAGGCCGAGAAGCGTGCCTTTCGCTACCGCGACCATCGCCCCGACAATCCACCAGCTTGGGATGGCACCACGCCGCTGCGGTTCAAGGCTGAGCCCAAAAGCTACACCTACCACGACGAGGTCATGGGTGACGTCACCACCAGCCCCGAGGTCGTTGACGACTTCATCCTCATCAAGTCTGACGGCTACCCGACCTACAATTTTGCCCACATCATCGACGACGCCGAGATGAATATCACTCACGTCATTCGCGGCCAAGAATTCATCTCCAGCATGCCAAATTATCTGGCACTCTACGAAGCGCTGGGCTTGCCGCGGCCCGTGTTCGCTCATCTGCCGCACATCATGAACGAGCAGGGTAACAAGAAATTAGGCAAGCGCGACGGCGCCAAAGACGTGCTCGATTATATCCGTGATGGCTATCTGCCAGAGGCGCTGGATAGCTTCATCGTCACCATGGGCTGGAACGACGGCACCGAGCAAGAGACTTTCACCATGGATGAGCTAATTACCAAGTTCAGCCTCGACCGCGTGCAGCGCTCGGGCGCTCGCTTTGACGAAAAGCGGCTATTGTGGACGAATGGGCAGTTTATCCGGTCGCTCGCGCTGGATGATTTAGCCGAGCGGGTTAATGATTTTTGGCCGGACAGTGCCGCCGAGGCGGACGAGGGGTATCGCCAGCGCGTCCTAGCGCTGGCGCAAGACCGCTTAAAAACCCTGCGTGACCTCGGTGGATTTGGCTACTTTTTTGCGGAGCCTGAGATCAGCCTGGAACTTATTGACGGCAATAAGCAGCTCAAAAAGTTATCTGAGAGCGAACGGCGCAGGCTGCTAGAGACTGCCCACCACGAGCTCGCTAACCTCACTGACTGGACGCCAGAATTAGTCCAGACTCGGCTAAACGAACTGCTGGAAATCACCGGCCAAAAGCCCGGTATTCTCTTTAGTCTCATCCGCATCGCCATCACCTGGGCGCCGTTTAGCCCGCAGCTCAATGACACGCTAGCACTGATCGGCCGCGAGCGCACGCTGGCGCGGCTTGAGCGGGGAATTACCGCGTTCTCGGCGGGCGTGAGTCTATCATAATTGCTACGCCATAGACACCAACTGGCCAGCACACTGCTCCGTTTACCACCGCATGTCGCTTATGCTATACTAAACCCATGCACATCAAGAATCCTCGCCCAGCCACCGCGGCCCAAAAACCGACGGTAAAATCAGCTAAACTTGAGCCGGCATCACCAAACGCCCCGGCCAAAAAACGCTCGTTTGCCCAGTGGTACAAAAAGCACTTATGGGCGATTGTCCTCATCACCGCCTCGCTGGTTATCGCTGGTATTTTCATCGTCGCTATCAATTCTGTCCAGCACGACGGCGGCCTACCGTTTTTCGCCGCTAAGAAAAAGCCAACCAAATTCTACTCACCGCTCACTGGCCTCGAGGTCGCTGACGAAGCAGCCACCAAGCAGCCCGTCACTGCCGTCATGATCGAGAACAGTCCTGACGCTCGCCCACAGTCCGGCTTATCAAGAGCTGGCATCGTCTACGAGGCGGTTGCCGAGGGCGGCATCACCCGCTTCCTCGCCGTTTATCAGGGTGCCAAGCCCGGCCTCATCGGCCCAGTTCGTAGCCTCCGCCTCTATTACCTCAGCTGGGGCGCACAGTATCAAGCCTCCATCGCCCACGTCGGCGGCAGCCCGAACGCTCTCGACACCGTCCGCAGTAGCAGCTACCGCGACATCGACCAATTCTTTAACGGCGGCAGTTATTGGCGGGCCAGCGACCGCCGCGCTCCGCACAATGTCTATACATCCGGCGAGAAACTTGATGCCCTCAACGCCAGCAAAGGCTTCAAGGAGTCATCATTTACCGGCTTCAAGCGTGGCGATGGCAAACCGGCCGAAACACCGAACGCCACTACCATCCAGCTCAATTTTAGCAGCGGCACCTACAACACCGCCTATGCTTATGACAAAACGACCAACACCTACAAACGCTCGCTAGCTGGCGCACCGCACGCCGACCGGGAAGGCGGCCAGATCGCCCCGCGCGTTGTCATCGCCCTTGAAGCGCCCGTCGAGCGACGCGTCGGGCCAGATGGCTACGAGGACACCGTCACCATTGGCTCGGGCAAGGTGACCGTCTTCCAAAACGGTACCGCTACGGCTGCCACCTGGAAGAAAGACAGTCTCACCGCACCGCTCAAACTGCTTGACGAAAATGGTAAAGACTTTACCCTGAATCGCGGCCAAACATGGATCGGCGTCTTTACGCCCGGGCGGGGATCCGTCACGTGGCGATGACAGCTGGCGGCACGTCAATTTGCAGCTTTCGACGATACCACCGGCGCATGTTGTTCGCTTGCGCACTGGCCGGGCAGGCAGCCGTAGCGCTCATCGGCGGTGTGATTCTCAGTGTCACCGGCGTCACCTCGTGGAGTCACCCGACGTTCTGGCTAATCACCGGTACGATTTTCATTGTCGGCAGCTTTCTTTCGACCATGTTGATCATTATTGCTGGCCGGCCGCTTGATGATATCTTGACCGCCTTGATTCATAAACGCGGCGAGCGCACCACCACGCCGCTACCAAACCCGAACGCCGAGCAACACGCCAAGACCGGCTTCAAGACCGTCCTTGAACTCATCTACAACGAGCCGGCCCAGCCCGCCCCGCCGCCAAGCCCCGACGCGCTACTGACCCAAGCGCTCAATCACACCAGCTGCGGCATCGTCATCCTTGACCCCGCCAAACGCATCATCTCCGCCAACAAGGCTGCACCAATTGCCACTGACGCCGACGGCCAGCCGTATCTGGCGCTGGATTTTCTCAACGAGCAGTCGCTCGACGCCTGGCTCAGCGACGCCGACGCCCGCCAGCTCTCCGCCGAGCGTACCTGGCGCCATGTCGCCACTACCAACGGTGCCTTCAAAAAAACTCGCTTCTTTGACATCATCGCCTCCTACCAAAAAGACGCACCCGGCGAGACCGTCATCGTCCTCATCGACCGCTCGGCCCAGTACCTCCCCGAGGAAGAAGACCTCAACTTCATCTCCTTCGCCGCCCACGAACTCCGTGGCCCGATCACCATCATCCGCGGTTATCTCGATGTCCTCGCCGAGGAGCTGGCCGGCCGCCTGAAAGGTGACGAGCCGCAGCTGTTGGCACGGCTGACGGTCTCTGCCAACCGCCTGTCTGGTTATATCAATAACATTCTCAACGTTGCCAAGTTCGACCGCCACCACCTCAGCATTCACCTCGCCGAGGACTCGCTGTCTGACATCTACGGCTCGATCGCCGACGACATGCAGCTGCGCGCATCGACGCAGCACCGCTTGCTCAATATCAGCATCCCAAGCGATCTGCCAACCGTCGCTGCCGACCGCTCCAGCATCAGCGAGGTCATCTCCAACCTCATCGACAACGCCATCAAATACAGTTTCGAGGGCGGCACCGTCTCTGTCAGCGCCGAACAAAAAGGCGATGTTATTGAAGTCTCCGTCACCGACAACGGCGTTGGTATGCCGCCGAGCGTCGTCAAAAATCTATTTCACAAATTCTACCGCTCGCACCGCAGCCGCGAAACCGTCTCTGGCACCGGCATCGGCCTCTACATCTGCAAGGCCTTTATTGAGAGTCACGGCGGCCACATCACCGCGCGCTCCAAAGAAAACGAAGGCTCAGTCTTTTCGTTTACCGTGCCGGTGTACGCCGCCGTCAAGGATAAACTACTCGAGGACGGACAACTGAATCGTAATCTGATTCGCCAGGGCGGTGGCTGGATAAAAAATCACGCTATGTATCGAGGATAAGAGGAGGGAAGTATGGCAATCAAAACAATCTTGTGCGTGGAGGACGACCGCTTTATCGGCGAGATGTATGTGCGCAGCCTGCAAAAAGCTGGCTATGACGTGACCTGGGTGGTCGATGGCAATGACGGGCTAGTCATGGCCCGGAGTCAGCCGTTTGACTTGATCATCCTTGATTTGATGCTACCCGAACAGCGCGGCGACCAAATTTTGGACGCTCTGCGCTCTGATGACACCGACTTGATTCCAGAGAGCAAAATCCTCATTATGACTAACTTTGAGCAAGACGACGCCGCAAAGTCCGCCATCATGAACCGCGTCGACGGCTACCTCATCAAGGCCGACATCACGCCCCGCAAGCTAATCGACGTCGTCAACAAGATGGGCTAGACGCCCCCAGCTAACCATGCTATAATGACCCGGTAGCTTAACACGGCCCTATCGTCTAGCGGTTAGGACACTGGGTTCTCATCCCAGCAACCCGGGTTCGATTCCCGGTAGGGTCACCATAAAGGGATTTGTATTCCGTTCGGATTTGAAACAGCTCGTTTACCTCTGGTGGCGGGCTATTTTTGTGGGTTCCAAAGTTTATTTGTTCGTAGGTTGGAAGTTTGTTGAATATAGCACCGAAAAAGGCGGCTTTTCGCAGTGGATTACAGAGGTCAAGTAGTAGCTCTGAGAGGTGTTCCAAAATATATTTAGCGTATTGCAAAACTTGGTCAAATTCAGCCTGTAAATTTGGCTGCCTAGCAATTTCTTCATCCAGCTCTGCTAATTCTTTTTCGACGCTAACAATATCCTCTTCAAGATATTTTAGGGCCGTCTCGCTTGTGACAATACGCATCCGATTAACGGTTACCTTGATTTGGCTTTGCAAGCTCTCGCGGTGCTCTAGGCGTTGCCTACTAGCATCAATCTGCTTGGTCTGACGTTCGCGCCACAATTCAGCGATAGCGGCGATAACATCGTCAACATACTCTGGCTTGATAGTAATAGCCCTTACAAAATCTTCTATTGTCTTATCAAATTCAGGCTTCGGCACGCGGAAGTAATGGCCATCGCGACTGCAGTGATAGGCTGGATAGTGTTTACCTAGCTTGCCACGAGTAGCGCTACCAGATAGTGTCTTACCACATTTAGGACAGGCGACTACCTGTTTGTATGGATAATCTGGATTATAAATTTGTTTATTTTTCAAATGATCCGGAACTGCCTTATGTTTAATAGTGATACTATCATGGCTATCAACCTCCACGAAGACTCGGCCGCGATTAGCTTCATTGAATAAATCCACGCTGACAAGCCCGTCAAACTGCGCTTTAACTGGCTTATCATGTGTCCATTTTTCTTTAATAATACCGCAATATACCAATTTACTGGTGTATTGATCAATCATTTTGGCGGTCATTTTTCGGCCGCCAATCTGTCGTTTAATTTTCGTTCGGTCGTATTTGTCACGTACAATCGTCACGCGAGAACGAAAGCCCATAGAATTAAGCTCATCGGCAATTTGCTGGTTTGTATAAACATGCGCAGCGCGCATCTCAAACAGTCTGATAATAAACTTTGCCTCATTCTTATCAGGCTTAAGAATAGTCCTCTTGCCATTTTTAGTATCAATTTTGACACTGCGGAATCCATAGTGCGGCCGTCTCATCCAATAGCCAAGCTGCGTGTAGCGAATCTCCGCGCCAATCATACGACTCATAATGTCGCGCATCTCGTCTTTGGCGCGCTCAGCCTCCAGATACTCAGATTTTTGTGTTGGATTAAACTCACTCCAGTAATATTTGAACCCGGTATGCTCAAGAGTATTAATTTGCTGCTTACCGATAACACCATACATATCTTCAAGGGCAATGCCTAGCCGAGTCAGTTGTCGCTTCAACGGCGAATAATAATCGCCACCACCGCGCGTGAAACGGTCGATTGATTTAATCAGCACGACCTGAAAACCTTTGCTTTTGTCTTTGCATGCGTCGATTACTTTTTGCATCGGCTGCGTTTCGTGCGATGCCGATTCAAGCAAAATAATCGTCTCGGTGATTATGATATTGTGCGCCTTGGCGTAAGCTTCGCCTTGCTCACGCTGTGCCTCCGGAGAATCTCCGTCAAGACCTTGCTTATCTGATGATACGCGTATCGCTAGCAGTCCGATTCGCGGTTGGTTTGTTGGCGACATGCCCCTTATCCTCCAAAATAGTGATTAGTTTTTGAGCAAAAGCCCCATCTTCCAAAATCTTCTCAACGACAAGATTGGCAACTAGTTTGATCCGTTGCTCAATCGTAAATGAAAATTGCTCCGCTAGCGGCGCTTTTGATTTATTCTTGCTACCTTTTGGTCGCGCCATAATCCCTCCTGTCGCGACTCGTCATAACATCAACTAGACTTGGACTGCTGCGGACGTCCGCGCCCGGAACGCTCCTGCAGATCCTTTTCAATCAGCTGTTTCAGCTCCTCATCACCAACCGTAGCCAGTGCCTTGAGTACCAATTCCGTCAGGCTCATGCCTTGACTATAGGCAACGGCTTTGGCTCGGTTGCGCACATCTTTTGACGTGTCGATTTGTAGCTGAATTCTTGATTGGCTCATTAACCCTAGTATACTACACGGGATGATAACCAAAAAGCGCTACTGTTTGAAGTCTAGTTTTTCGTGTTATTAACGAGCCAGTTTTATGATTAAACCTCTACTTAAATTGTACTACTTGTACTGCAAATATTCAATAGTTTTTAGTAATTTTATGATGTAAAATATACCGAATATCGATATACACTACAATTTATCTATAAAACTACTGTTGTCTATTGCTATTTTTCTCTTCTTTCTATATAAATATACTAGAAAGGAACCGTGAAAGGCTGATAATGAAAATAGACAAACGTTCAGCGCTGAAGCAGGGACAGATAGACATCCTGGAAACGCTATACAAATATCGGTTCGGTAGTCGTCAATTGTTGGCAGATAGTCTGGGTATTAAGTCGGGTTCAAATTTGTTTGAAAAGTTGAATGTACTGATGAAACATGGTTTTGTGGCTAGACGATATGACAAAAGCTATAAATTGCGGGGTGTGCCGGCAGCGTATTATTTGACACCAAAAGGACTTAAGCAACTGCAATTGATTTACGGCAGCGAACGCGTTACCAACGCCATCATCAAGGCGAGCTACCGCGACAAAGTCGTTGGTCAATCATTTGTTAATCATGTAGTTAATGTGTATTCGTGCACCAATAAACTACAGCACCAATATCCACCGCTAAAAGTATTTTTGCGGCGCGAAATGGCGCTTTATAACTATTTTCCGGCTAATCCGCCCGACGCATTTTTGTCGCTCAAAACAGCCGATGGGTTGCGGCGATTTTTCTTTGATGTCGTGCCTAAAGACATGCCGCCTAGCGCCATCAATCGCCGTCTGGTAAATTATATGGAATTTTTCGATGATGGCGGCTGGGATGTGACTGGCAGCGATTTACCAAAACTCCTGTTTGTGTTGGAAAGCCTCGCCGCAGAAAACCGCTTGCGGCGCGCTGCTCATGCCGTGCGGAGTCGGTTTGACTTGGATGATGAAATTGAGGTATATACAGCGACGGCTGAGAATTTGCTGAGTGAAGATGCCGCGATTTGGTCGAACATTGATGAGTCTGGTGAGCTTCTTTCATTAGGTGAGTTGTAAATTAATTTAAGGATGCGTATGTGTCAATCGGCCGTGCGATGATTGCAAGCGCGCCCCGGCGAGGTTGCAATGGTCGCACGAAAGCCATAGCGTAGCTTGCAGGGTGAGGCTTATTTCGCAAATGACAGACAGATGGCGCGTTTTGTGCGCTAGCGCAGTACGCGCCAGCTGACTTGTCTTTTTGTGAAATAAGATAACGATTAATCAGATGATTCTGCTAATCTTCGGCCTGAGATCGTTCATTCTTGCATCCGCTCATCTTGACTGCGCCAGCGAGGCGCATGTCGAGTGAGCGGGGTAAGTATGGACGTTGTTGGTGATGTAAATTGATTGTGAAATCAATAACTAAACTGTCCTTTTTTCTAGGCAGTTTCTCGTCATACCCGAGACGGCGAAGTTAGCGATTATTTTCTATAATCTCTTGCCAACTGACGCGACCGAGAGAGGTTGCAAGGTAAGTAAGTAACCTAGTAAACTCGACTATTCTAGACTGCCTTTAAGCTCGTCTCAAATCAACGGCTCAATTCGTTCAGCTTGTTCATATTCGTCGCATGTTTTGATGATGCGGCGCACCGCATCGCAGTACGTTTCGTCGTTCGCTAGCCACAGATTCATTACCCAAGTCTCGCGATTGCTCCACCCACTATAAGTGGCGTTGCTCTGCTACGACTAGCATACTTCCTCCCTTACTTTACGTAACGGCTCGCATGGCAAACCTGTTACAGCGGAAGTTTACCTGAAAATATAATCCAAAAAAACGAGATAATTTTCACGGGTGAATACAACCTTGATAGGTTTGTACGAGCCGTATAATGAGAAGGTACGTGAAGTGAAGGGGGCTATTGTTCATTTCGAAAATATTTATTGCTATCTAGAACTTGCTTTAATAATTTTGGAGTATAACCGTTACCTTCACTTGCGGCAACTATAGCATTTACGTCTTTAGGCAAACATTTGCCGCCAAAACCTCTGTTATTCGTAAATACACTAGAAAACGACCGCCCCATCCTCTCATCAAGCAGCCAGCCTTCACGCACTTTATGCCAATCCGTGTTATATAATTGCGAGATTTCATAGAATTCATTGACAAATGAAACCTTTGTAGCAAGAAAAGAGTTAACCATATATTTTATCAATTCAGCCTCGGTGGGTGTGCACTGGAAATATTGAGTGTGCGGTCCCAATATGGGTTCAAATACATTAAATAAATATTCGGCTTCGTCGGGACTACTTCCTACTATGAGAAATTTTGTATCCTTTATGTTCTTGTGTATAGGGTTAAAGTAGGTGCTTTCTCCGATATACTCTGGAGAGAATGAAATATTTTTACCTGTTTTATTACGTAAATAGTTCGTTGTCTCTGGGGGTATAGTGGATTTTATTAGTATATGAGTATTGCTCAGTCTGTCTACTGTAGACTCTACTATAGATGTATCACACCTGCCATCTTCACTCATTGGAGTCGGGACACAAATAATAGCAAGCTCACATTTATCTATAGCGTCTTTTGGATATTCCGGATTTAATTTAGGATCATAGGTTATTGTCTCATAATAACCTTCAAACAGCTCTTTAATAGCTTTGCCTACATAACCTTGTCCAATGATAGCTATTTTCATATCTTACTCCCTTTGTTACATAGTATAAATTATACACGCTACAAATATGTGTTTTCATCATAAAACACCAACGGCCAAAAGTGTGTCATTCTTCGTTTTAATTTCGCAACTGTATAGATAACAAAAACTTAATAAAATTTTGAAATTACATCAACCAACGTTGAGTCAAGAATCGATTGCCTAGCTTGATCTAAACTATAATATTTAAAATCTGAAACATCGTCTGTGAGTTGCGGTTTTGATAAAATCTTTACTTCAAACGCGATGATTAGCACCGGATCATCAAACTTTGTATTCCAAGTAGGAATAATGATAGGGTTTTTATAATCAATCTCAACTTCAGCCTTTAGCTCCTCGGCAAATTCACGGTTAAGCGCACCAAGCAGACCTTCGCCATGCTCTAGTCCGCCACCAGGCAAATCCCACGAGTCGCTGCGTTCTTGAACAAACAATACTTTGCCGTCATCATCACGCACAATACCTTTTACCACAACCCTGTATGCGGCTTTTATATCTTTTAGCACCATATAGTCTACCACTCCTAATTTGTTTTATTTACTTCATAATTGTATCAACATGTTAGCTTGTGCGCAATAACTGGTCTAATCTATTTAATGCATCTTGAGCTGAATTAACAATTACAAGAAAGTTGCTATCCTTCGCGAAGCCATCTGAATACATACGCCGAAATTGTTCAATTAAAGGATCCCAGAATCCCTTATAATTAACTAAAACCAAAGGCTTATTGTGTATTTTGTATCGCCTCTCGACTACAACTTCACTCATTTCCTCCAAGGTGCCTTGTCCGCCAGGCAGGATAATCATTGCAGATGCTAAGTCGGATAGTAACTTTTTGCGCTCCCTCATAGTGTCCACAAAAATGATCTCACTCAGACCATTGTGATAGTTTTTGAATCTCTTTAATGTTATTCCAACCACCTCTCCACCAAGGCGCAACGCTGCATTGGAGCAGCTGCCCATCATGCCTAAGGTTGATCCGCCATAAACCAGCCTCCATCCACGAGATGCGATACCCTCGCCAATTTTAGTTGAGAGATTAATATACGACTTATCAACTGGATTCGCCCCGCAATAGACTGTCACACTTACTTCCATTTATCAATCCCCAGTTCTTTAGATATTTTATATATAGAGTCTACGATAATATTTGCAAGATTAGCTGGAGTTGGCTGTGCAATTGCCCAAAAATGCAGAGTTCTATTGCCTATATATCTCTCGTCAATGTCAGAAACTGTGTACTGATAAGAAAATCGATTATGACTCGTAAAATTCATACCAACGATATTAGACCATTGAGATAGAGGCTCATCATATTCTTCTGGCACGTACGGTACTTGAAGTTGCTGCATATGATCTCTAATAGCCGAGACTATCTCTAGAGGAATCCTTTCTGATATGTTCATTACTATCCTGTGATATACCCTTTGTGAGTCAGTATGACATTTCTGTGGCGACAGCCACCATAGGTCGCGTATGCCATCATAAAGTTGCTCTGCAAACTTTGCCCGTGCTGCATTTAACTCACTTAATCTGTCGATGGATTTGTTGGCTATAGCTACGGCCACACCGTGAGGCCTTGCCTTTAGAGGTAGGGCATTTTTAACTCTAATAGTTTGTAGCGAGCCTGTTTGCTTGATAAGCGACAGAGCTACGGCTTTTTCATAAAATTCCAAGCTATCGGTCGTAAAGGCTCCCATTTCACCTCCCGTAACTAACTTACCAAGACCCATGCTGTAGCATGAGATATCCGCCCACTCTCCTAGCATCTTTCCTCCAAAACTTGCGCCATGGGCGTGGCTGTTGTCGCTTATGATATGCAATCCCAGTCTTTTAGAAAGGCTTTTTATTCTTCTGACGTCCGCCGGGTTACCCCAGCTATGTGTAATAATTATAGCCTTAGTTCTTGGTGTTATGAGACTCTCTATTTTGTCTGGGTCTATGGTTAAAGATTCTCTGTTTACGTCACAAAATACAATTTTTGCTCCAGTAATTATAGCAGGGGAGGATGAGGCCATGTATGCATATGAAGGCATGATGACCTCATCGTCACTGGATAGGTTTAGGACTAGTCCAGCTAGCAATAGTGCCATGGTTCCGTTATTTACCAGCAATACATGTTTGTTGCCTGACATAAGGGAAAGTTTTCTACATAAGCTGTCATGTTCATCCCCGCCAAGATCCCAGATGTTTCCCGAGCTTAAACGAAGATTTGCTGCGCATTTTTCTTCATTATCTACGGACTTCCATTTGTCAAACATTATCAAACCCCTCTCCAATAGTACTTCCCAAAAAAGCTCTTCCTGAAAGAGCTTTTTCTATATTATCCACTCTATACCCATTCATAACGCGCATACAAATCCTAGCCTCTGATAATATATTTGACACTCCGGCATCAACACAAGTCTGTCCCATAAGCCCTAGCTCCTCATAAGAAAGTGAGCCAATGATCTCGCCTTTAGTATTATATATTCCATCAGTATTAGTTAGTTTTATAAGGTTATTCGTAGGTATGTGCTTGCAAAGCAGTGCAGCAGACTGATCAGACCCCATCACCTCTTCTGCCTCAGTAATTGCATCATGGGCTAGCACTATCGGAGTCCGTCTAAGCTCCCATGCGTTTCTGACTTCATCAATACTCTTAACAACAACTAGTTGTGGATGTAGCTGACTCAGTAGGTATGCAGCCATACGACGTTGCTCGTGCAACAGTTCCACGTCTTTCTCTCTGACTGGCGTTACACCTGCAGACTTTAGCCATCTTTTTTGCTCATGTCGTATATCTCCCGAGCCATTAACTATTGCGACATCAGTGCGTGTTTCTGCTAGAACTGACACTGATGCGCGTAAGTGTTTTGGCTCTCTCATTAAACTACCACCAACTTTTGCAACTATTTCTTTCGTCATAATATATCCTCATGAATTGATAACTCTTTAAACAAACTACTCCATTCCTGCACCATTACACTAATAGATGGACAAGTATCTAAGCATAGTGATCGGTTTAATACAGGGTCTAGTTCGCCATCAAGAATTTTCTTTAAGTTAATGTCAATGATTTTAATAAACCTGTCTGAAGCATTCTGGGCAGCATCAATAAAGCTCTCGTCAACAGGTTCATCTTTATGCTTTAAGACTAATGGTCTTGGCAAGTGCACTACATTATCATGTAAACTGTATTTATGCATATAGCCCCTGTCTGACGGTATTACTACGCTGCCGCAAAGACCTGCTTCAACTGAACCTCTACCGAAAGCTTCGCTAAGAGAGGGTCTGATGTAAATATCCATTATCTGTTGTACAGGGAAATCCAAAACACCTAGCCATACTCGCTGTAAAAGATCGCCTTCCTCTGGACTAAACTTAGCAAACTGCTTATTAGCTTCATGTACATAGTGAGTCTCAAGATCGTTGAAAGGCACCACTCCCGTCCACGCTGAGGCATCGAAAAATAAAAACAATTTCTTGTTTATCAACAAATCTCTGATATCTTTCTTCAGGATCTCTCTGAGCAATCTATCGCTTGAATAGCCGGGCAGCATTGGGAATAAGAATTGAGGAGAGCTGTCTGTGTTGCTGGCGTAGTAAGATAGAATATTTCTCATTATTAAATCGCCTTTTGCCTGCTTATATCCCGAAGTTGTCCCTACTATTGGCAAATCATCCAGCCCTAGTTGGCGCTTTATTGTTTCTTTTTCGCTAGCCCCAAGTATATGATGTCTAATCTCATCAACACCATTGACTATGGTGGTTACATTCGAGCCATTAGGCTGATTTAAATCTAAGCTGAAGCTTTCGGCAACAACCGACGAGACGGCCACCCACTTGTCAACCAGTTTGTTCGAGACCCCTTCTTTTAATAGTCGAATCCATCCTGAAGTTGATTGATTTTGCCAAGTTCCACTTCCAAACTCCAGAAAATCATTAACCTCGTTTTTATTGCGCACCAGTTCAGGCTTGGGGCAGTGTAGGACAACAACTGTTTTTAAATTGCTATACAGGCGTTTTAGCTTAAAAACATCGATTAATTGATCTTGCTCTTCATGAGCAAAACTGCTAACTAATATTACAGGGTCGCTGGTGTTCTCACACAAATTTTTTACGTAGTTACAATAGACACCATGTGCGCCCCAGGCAGAAGTAGGGATATTCACGACAGTAACATTATCTCTACTAAGGCTGTCTGATATGTTGGAGCCAAGAAAATGCCACATGACACCTGAATCGTTAGTCAAATACCTTAGTAGATCAGTTTTTAATATATTCTGACCATACAGCGACTCTGTCGCTGGAAACCCTCTCCGCCCCATGAGTTCAATAACGTTAACGCGCTTCATATCTATATCTTAACTCCATAACCTTGTCAAACATGTGTTTTTTCTCAATTTTTCCGTATACCATAATATTATACAGCATTAAACTATAAAGAGCAAACTTGTCAAGACAGCTATTACTACTCAGCTCGTAGGTGCGTAGCAGTTCTTCCATGTTGGATTTTATACCGCTTTCCATAGCGATAATTAAAGCCACAGCAACATCTTCCTATACTGCGCCA
>CAUUMU010000010.1:0-23557 GCA_963546435.1 uncultured Candidatus Saccharibacteria bacterium | reverse complement strand
GAGGGACGCTGACCTGAGGGACGCTGACCTGAGGGACGCTGACCTGAGGGACGCTACTATCTATTACTCGGACGGTAATTTTGACGTCAATTATCGTAGAGGTTATTTCTTGAGTCTCACGAACCTTGAAGAAATTGAAACGGAGATGCATCACGATGTTAAAAGCTGTCGTCGATGGTCGTTTACCTGGAAAAACGTTTTGAGAATCAAGAGCTGGAAGCTGAAGCCTGCCGCTGGATCTTTTGAAGCGATAGCTAAAAATGCTAGCGCCGCGTCAAAGGCAATTGCTGATGGTGCTAAAGAGCAGAGTAATGACGAGAAATGCGCGCAGTCTGAAACGCCAGGGGTTAAAGTTGGTGACAGGGTTGCGTTTAAGCACGGTGACGAACCGATAGAGGCTCTATGTGGCGAGGTGATTGCGATAAAAGGAAGCGAAGCGGTGGTTGAAGTGAAGCAGCTGTTGGGACGTCAAGCATTCATCCTGCCGTTTGACAAGCTGATCGTCATCCCACCGAAAGCACAAGAGCAATCGAACGATTGAGAGGTTTATGACCGAAGTGGAACGCTTGACTACTTGATAAAACAGTCAAAGCATTTTATAGCTAGGCGCTGGTGAGATTGAGCGGTTGGGAGGCCGCGATTGCCAGCGCCTAATCTGTATATTTCAGAGGTAGAGGAGGGATAACAAACATGGTTAAGTGGCTAAAAATCGACAAACAAGACAAGACGAGGCGACGCCGTCAGGAGATTGGGCAGGTCGCCATTTATTATATTTCAAAACAGGCAATTATTATTGGTGACGAGCGAAAATGCAAACCATTGTCGCACTACATTCTCTTGCAGTCTTGGCAAGATCGAAACAAAAAACCATACCAAAATATGCTGCGCAAGTTGAGGAACACGAAAGATTTGACTTTCATGCAGGCACAGCTCATCGCAAATAGTTACGGCGTGCACATCTCGGCCGTCTCCGAACAGTCAATACCAAAAGAACTACGCGTCAATCTCTAGAATTATAATCATGAAAGACGACTTCAAATCATGTCCTAAATGCGGCCGAAAGTATAAGCGGCAAGACAACTACGATATCCACGTAGCTGGTTGTAATCGTACATCGCCGTCAACTCATGGCGGTGCCAGGAAGGGCAGCGGCGGAGTCAAGGGCAAAAAGACTCAAAAGGTTCTCGACCGGATGAAAGAGAAGCAGCGGATTTTAGACCGAATCACCAGAAACGCTGACAAGCTGTATGAAGCACAGTTCCGACTGGCGACGGGCGTGCAGCTGCTGTTTGTTATCAAGACTGACCGCAAAGGCAATCGGTTACCAGCAGAGCAAGTTACTGACCCCGAAACGATTGCGGCATTCCTCGACGGCGAGCTTGACGGTGTAGATGATGAATATTACTTCATTGCTACGCAGAAGCCTGACAATAAGGCGATCAAGGATATGTTAGACCGAGCGTTTGGCAAGCCAGTTGACCACGTCGACCTGGACGTCAGCGTTCGCGAGAAGCAGCCGCCAAAGATTGTATCGACTATCAAGCCGCGCAAAACGAAAGGCGAATAGCTCATGTCGCTAGAATTAAAGCCAAAGCAGCAAAGCGTTGTCGACGTTATTAACGATTGCCCTGAGGTTGATACTATTTACCTGATCGGTGCCGTTGGCACGGGCAAAACAGATATTGCAGCACATATCGGCATAGATATTTGCGACACCTTCGAGAAGACATACTGGACAGTGTTTCGTAAGAATATTAGTACGGCGAAGCGATCAGTAATTCCGTCATACCTGACAATGCTCGACCGCAAAAACTTCAAAGAGGGCGAGGACTACACATACAACGGCCAAGACTATGAAATTAAGTTCCCAAATGGCTCAAAGATTGGCTTTGTGGAGGCGGACGAGACGAAAGACAGGAATGGGCAGAAGATTAAAGGTATCAACGCCAGTGCTAGCCATATAGACGAAGCTGACGAATTGTCGCTAACGATGTTCACCACGGCTAGATCTCGTAAAGGCCGCCGCAACACCAACGGGCAGCCAAGTATCGCTATCATCACCCTCAACCCGAATGACGTTGAACACATCAAAGAGGTATATATGCGTTGGAAGTACGGCGGGAATGGCAAGTATGAGCCACTGCCACCGAATATTCGCGTGGTCGAGTTTGATTTGTCCGACTCTTGGCAGATGCAATCAGATATCGACGCCATGATGACCAACCCGACTTGGTGGGTTGAACGGTACCTGAAAAATAACTGGGAGTACCAAGATGAGAGCAAGACGATATTCCGCTCGAGCATCTTTGCTAAGGCGATTGTGAGTAGTTATACACCAGGCCGCAAAACGACTGGATACGACGTGGCACGTGATGGCGTTGACCGTAGCGTGGCGGCAGACTGGGAGAATCTGACGCTGATTGACGGCACTATCACCAAAGACTCGAACGAGCAGATAGAGACTGGCAAACAAGCCGAGTGGCTGATTGAGCATTCAGATAACTTCTCTATTGGCTACGAGAATACCGCAGTCGACGGCGTGGGTGTCGGTGTTGGCGTTATCGATGGAGGCAAAGACCGCGGTGCTGAGTTCGCGGTGTTTAAGTCTGGCTTTTCGCCCGACCCATTCCTAACATTCGATGACGAGCCAAAGAGTCGAGAGGACGCTGAGCGCTCACAGGAGCTGATAGCGTTTAACAATTTACGGTCGCAGGTGGCGTACATGCTAGCAATGGGTCTTGACAGCGGCAAGGTGAAAATCCTCGAGAGCTTTCCTTTTCTCAATGAGTTTATTAAGGAGGCACAGATGCATCATCACGAATATAAAGACAAGGTGTTCGTGTTGGAATCCAAGGAATCGATCAAAAAGCGACTCGGCAAATCTCCTGACATATTTGACTCTGTACTGATGGGCTTTTGGCTGCAGCTGCGGCATGAAGTGGTGATGGAGTGGGCTGGGATTATGTAATCCGTATATTTACAGTTAGAGGACTATATGAAATTGAAAGATTTTTTGCGCAAATTAAAGTTTCAAAAGCCAGACAGGGATACTGTCATTGAGGCGTGGATAGGGCTGCTGATGTTTGTCGGCGTGCCATTTTGTATTTGGCTATATTATGGCGGCAAGGTCGCCATAGTGGTATTTGTCGGCGTGCAGCTGATATTTTGGTCGGTTTATTTATATAGGAGCAACAAGTAGATGGGAATTATTAAGACAGCCATGGGATTAAGAGGTGAGAGACGAGTTAGCGGCGTTGACCCTTCTTTTCAAAGATTATCGATGTTCGATCATTATCGAGCCAGCAGTTACGCGACGGCTTATCCTAATATTCGCACGATTGCCAATAAATACATGACAGTGCGGCCGTTTGCCATTAATGGCAATGGAGAGCAGATTGATCATTGTGTTATTGACGCGCTATATCACCCGAATAAATCAGACAGTTCCGTGGCGTTTGCTGAAAAGATAGCCGTGTCGACATTGTCCTTGCGGAAGACGTACATTTTGGTTTGGAGCAACTATGGCGGAGTAGCAAAACCTGGCGGTAATTTCATGAGGCAGGGCGGCAGGAATATTGCTGGCTTTACGTTTCTGGAGTTTCCGCGAGTTGCACGAGTTGGTGGCAAGACAACGTATACGGTTGGCACACAGACGTTTACTGAAGACGAGGTGCTGGTATTGCCTGGTGGAGTTGACCCAAACGACCTGTACGCTGGATATTCGCCATCTGAGGCCTCACGCCGCTGGGCGACGCTCGACGACTACATTGCCGACTTTCAGGCTGGCTTTTTCGAGAACGGGGCAGTGCCAGCTGGGCAATTCATTATTACCGCACCAACACGGCAGGCGTTTCAAGAGAGCGTGGCAATGTTGCAGGATGCTCATCGCGGAGCAGGCAGCAATAACAATGTCACGTATACACACCGTCCAGTCAACATAAAGACTGGCGTTCCGTCGGGCAGTGCAGCTATTGAATGGGTGCCATTCTCACAGCCAAACAAAGATATTGACTTCGAGAACTTATTTAAGCAGGTTGATAGGCGGATCGATACGTCATTTGGCGTTTCGGCCATCATGAAGGGCATTGACGATACTGCGACATACGCTAACGCGCAGGTGGCAAAGCAGGTGTTCGCTGAGAACGTCGTTGATCCATTGCTGCTACGCAACTACACACAGTTGACGCAGGAATTGAATCGAATCACTGGCGGCATGGGTATGGCCATCACTTACGAATTCGCTATTCCTCAGGTTGTTGACGAGGTTAAAGTGCAGGCTGAGGCTGATGATATTCGGGTTAACACTATGTTGAAACTGGAGGCGGCAGGCTATAGCACCGAGAGTATCATTGATGCGTTGAAACTGCCGAACAACTTTAAGCTGTTGCGTAAGGGCGAATACAAACCACCAGAGATTGAGAACGATAAGCCAGATGTTGATGAGGGCGATGAAGTGGCAGACGCACCTGATCGCCGCAAGGTTGGCGACACGGGGGCTCGAGGAGAAGCGAACAGCACCAGCCCAAAAGCATCAGCCGACAAGCAGCCACAGACGCTCGATGACTTTGAGCAGCTGATTTATGACGCAACGACAGAGTTTATGCAGAAACAGGTCGACCGAGCCATCGCTGAATCTCGCCAGACGGCCGAAAACAGTACTGAAGAGGATGACGAGCAAAACGAATTTGCCGAGGCATTGCTGTTGATTATCGTGGCGTTGATGATAGTTCAGGGGGCGATTTATTTTGAGGACGGCAAACAGTTGCTGATAGATAACGGCGTGTCTACTGCCGAGCTAACGGGTTTTGTGGTGGCAGCATCAACACAGGAATCCTATCGCACATACTTGCTGAACGTGGCTCGTTCATACGCTGACGATACGGCCGCCTCAATCCGTCGCGTGCTTGATCATGCAGTATCGCACGGCTGGGCACAATCTGAACTAGAGGAGAAGCTGCGTGGCATTATGAAGACCGACGAGTGGCGAGTGCAGCGAATGGCTCGCACTGAGATATCACGAGCCGACGCACTGTCGAGCGTTGAGGCGATGAAGCAAGTGCAAAATCAAACGGGAACGCTGATCGAAAAAGCGATGGAAAGTGAGACTGGTAAGCCGTGTGAGTTTTGTGCAACGCTAATCGATAAGTGGGTGGCAGTTGACGAGCCAATCTTGAATCTGAATGAGGCAATCATTGGCAGGGACGGTGGCATATTCATCAACAACTTTGCACAGAACGATGGCTACGATGTCCACCCGAATGGACATTGCCACCCAAAGTACCGCGTTGTCAAGGCGTATCTCAATGCTGAGCGGCGAATTATCGATGATGAGATGGCTGATCTGGATTTGCGATGCGAGGAGTGCGGCCGCTACCTGAACATTAAGGGTGTGACGCAGATGATCGCACAAGTGCGTTGTAGTAATGCGAAGTGTAAGCACGTCAACAACATCAAGATCGTCAACGCTACCTCGACAGACGATCAGGTGCGTTATGAGTTCGATAAATCGTAATCTGTAGTCTTAGAAATAAGACGAGAGCAAAACGCTCAAATTGGACGGGCAAGCAGGAGTCGAAGCATTAAATTTAACAAGGAAAAAAGCATGAAGTTCTGGAAGTGGAGCAATTCCGTTTCATCGAATAATCAAGAGCTTATACTTGACGGGTCTATCGCGAGCGATACCTGGTGGGGCGACGAAGTCACACCCGACCTCTTTCGCGAAGAACTCAAGCAGCACGCGGGCGATTTGACAGTTGTCATTAACAGCCCCGGCGGCGACGTGTTCGCAGGCTTGGCGATTTATAACGCACTTGTGAATCATAACGGAAATGTCACTGTCAGAGTTGATGGTTTAGCGGCGTCGATTGCATCAGTAATTGCGATGGCAGGCGACAAGATTATCATGTCGCCAGGCTCAATGATCATGATTCACCGCCCGTCTGTTTATGCGGCTGGCACAGTGGATGACATGGAGAAAGCCAAAGATGTGCTGATGAAAATCGAGGAGGGCATCACGCCTATCTACGCCAAACGGACAGGGCTGAGCGATGAAAAGATCGCTGAGCTGTTGGAAGCGGAAACGTGGATGCTGGCTGATAAGGCTGTCGAGCTCGGTTTTGCCGATGAGGTGTCTGAAGCACCAGAGAAGCAAAAGCAAGACGAGGGTGTACAGAATGCGATGGGTATGAACTTTGCATTCAGTATGTCGGCAGTCAAGCAGGCAGACGCCAAGCCAATGCAGAGCCTGGTTGAACAGATCAAGGCGAAAGCAGAGGCGGAGGCAGCCAAGGCGGCAGAGCCAGCCGAGGAAACGACGACTGAACCTGAAACGAAAACTGACGAACCAGCGGCACCGGAAGCCGCGCCAGAGGCAGAGCCTGCTGACGAAGCTGAGCAATCAGTACCGGATGAACCAACTGATAACAATCCTGAGGAGGATACGGAAATGGATCCGAAAGATATTGCAAAGATGCAAGTTAAAGAACCAGCTGATCCAGCAGCTGTTAGCACGACTGTTGCTACAAATTACCTGGATACACCACAGGCATTGAACGATTTTGCTAAAGTGCTTGTCAAGAACGCAGGCGCAGAGACGAGTGATATTCGTTCAGCATGGGAAAACCACCTGAAAACAACCATGGGCGTAACGAACCCTGATAAGGTTTTGCCAACACCTGTTGTTGAAGCGATTGAGAGCGCTTTCAAAGCGGGTGGTCAGATTTGGAATCTGATGAATAAAACTGGGCTTGACGCTTACAACACCGCCTGGGACACGAACACTGATGGTGCTCGCGGTCACAAGGTTGGCAAAAATAAGAAAGAAGCTGATGTTGTTTTCGAAAACCGCGTTCTCGAGGGTCAGTACATCTACGAGCGTATTGATCTCGATAAAGAAACTTTGCGCAAGAACAAGAGTACTGGCTCAATCTTGAAGTACATCTTGACCGAATTGCCAAAACGTATCATTGCGACGATGGAGCGTGCTGCTATTATTGGCGATGGCCGCGACAAGAGCTCGGATGACGACGCGATTGTATCGTTTATCTCTGTCAAAGATGACGCTAAAGCCGGCAATATGTTTGCTAAAACCTACACGCCAAAATCTGGAGAAAGCCGCCGCACTTCTATTCTGAACGCGATGGACTTGATTCAAGCTGAGGGCGACGTATACATCATCGCAAAACGTGGCTACATCACCGCCTTGAAAGACGAGCGCGGTACCGACAACCACATGCTGTACACGCCAGGTGTCAATATCCTGGAGGATTTGGAGTTAGCCGGCAAGTTTACGCCACAATGGTTTAACGACACTAACGACGCTGATAACGACGCGTATCTCGTTGTCTTAAATGCTTACAAGACTGTTGGCGATAACTCGATTGAATCGTTCAGCAACTTTAAGCTTGAGAGCAACAAGCAGCAGTATTTGCAAGAGGTGTTCCACGGCGGCGGCTTGAGCAAGATTGCATCAGCAGTGGCTATTAAACACGTAGCCTAACAGAGAGGGGCGTAAGAGATGGCAGCATTGGTAACTAAAGAAGATATCGAGGGCGTACTTTTACGCCCCCTTTCTGATACCGAGAATAAGTACTTTGAGCAGTTATTGCAGCAGGTGACGGAGACACTGGAAACACTGCTAGATGTCAAAATGCAGGGCGAGGCAAATACGCCGCGTCGATATGAGGCAGTCTGCGGCTCACGTTTCCTAATTGTCGATCCGTTCACTAGTCTATTGCCAGAGGTGACGACAGAAAGCGGTATGCCGCTGGTGGCCAAGTCAGTGAGTCAAGGCGACGAACTGAACGCCAGCTGGTTCAACGTCATTGAGATGGTCGATCCGTTGAGCACTGGACGGTGCATCGTCAAGGCAGCATGGGGATATGGCGAGCCGTTGCCATATGACTTGAGAATCCTCATTGCAAGGCTATTTGACACGCTGTCAATAGCTAATCAAGGTAGTTTTTACAACAACGTAAAATCTGAAACAGTGCTGAGTCATTCAGTGACGTATGACAACACCAAGCAAGTTATCGATCAGTTTGCTGAGGCAAACGTTGATCTACTGGCAAAGTTTGTAAAGCCAATCAGCAGTTGCGTGGTGTCTGGCTACACTGATACGCCACTGAGCCAGCGTGGAGTCCGTCGTCATGATATTCCGCGATAGCATCACCTTGGTCGCACCCGTAGACGGTGTATACCGCCAGACGGGAGGCGAGCGACACAGCGTGAAGTGTGTCATCGAGCAGACAAGTGGCTTGACCCGTGGCGGCAGCTACGACGCTATGACGGGCGACGCTAGAGCGTATCTGGATGGCCGAGATAGCTGGCTGTCATCAACTGGATACTCGATCGAGGGATATTTCGCCGAGGTGACGTTGTTTGGCGTTAAGCGGGTGTACCGCGTCGCTAACGTAGCAGTCGGCAGGGCAGTTATCACCAGCGGCAAAGTGCAGCACGTTGAAATTGAGCTAGCAAGGCTCGACAGGGAGGTGTAATTATGCCGGTCATCGACAATACGGTCGCTGTCAAACGATTCTTCCAGAACCAGGCAGCGACAGGGTTGAACGCAATGGCGAATCACACCTTGACAGTAGCCAACCTCACCGCACCGTTTAGAAGTAGGGGGTCGCTCAAGTCCCGCAATGTCGAGGTGAGGCGAATCGGTAGAGACGCTATCAGATTGACGTGGAAGCCAGTCTACTCGCAGTACCAGAACCGCGGCAGGCGTGCGAATGGCACTCATGTGGTGCGTAAATACACCACGGCCGGCACTGGCAAAGGTTTCGTTGATGAGGGTGTGAGAAGCACCATGAAAGATTACAAGAGGTTTTTTAGATGAACGTAACATTGGAGATCGCAAAAGTAGTGGCTACTGTCATTGGCCGGGAGCTTGGCAAAGACGTGTTTGTCGGGCGATTACCAGCAAGCAAGAGCCAAGACGGCATGGCGGCGGTTGCGGCTAGCGGCGGTGAATATAGCGGCGGCAGTTTGGGTAATACCAAGCTAACCACCGAACTAACGATCACTGTCGTGAAAGCTGATGCGGCCGAGCTGTACGAGCTCGACAGCAAGCTGAGAACGGCATTGATGCAGTTGCCATACACTGACGCGAGATTCATTCGTGTGAGCGTATTTCCGATGCAAGACAGCGCCTATGAAGCCTCTGAATTACGGATGGGGGTATGGAGCGCCCAATCTGTAACATTAGTTTTGAAAGATTAAGGCAAAGGAGCAATTAAAATGGCAGCAATCGATTACGCCGGCTTGAACCACGATCTATATTTCGGGGACAAGACTGGCAAGAACTTCAAGCAAGTCCTAGGTGTGAACGACCTAGACTTCGACAACGACAAGGACGAGGTGACGCGTGACTTTATCGATGGCACGAACCTCAAACTTATCAAATCGTTCAAATCGACCATCAAGTTTAAGGTGACTGACATTGGGCAGGACAATCTCAAAAACATCGTGCCTGGCTACGTCTATGACAACGGCGAGACTATCGATGGTACGACCGGTATCACTGTTGGTACAAAGGGTGCGGTGCAGGTTGGCTTGCAAAAGGGCAGCTCGACACAGGTGCCTGGCATATTCAAGCTGGTACCAAAATTAGCAGCTCAAGCAGGTCATACGTTGTTCATGCTTGATGCAATGGCAACCCTGAGCGATATCAGCCAGGAAGATGGCTTGACTGAGTTTGAAATCAGTGTGACCGGCAAGTTGGTCAAGGGCGATCTGACATTTGCGTAATAGGGGTGGCACGGTACTAAAAACACCGTGTCAATACCTAAATTGATAAAAAGTAATGTAGTTTTTACAACTATGGAATGGAGAATGAGATGGCGTTTAAGTTTAATAAAACTCAAAGCCAGACTAATGTGCCGCGTGTTGTCATGGCACTTGAAATGAGCGACAACGGCAACGTGAGTACCTTGAAATACGTCGTTCCGCGTCTAAGCCGTACAAAAGTGGTTGCAGCTCAATATGATGCTAGGCGTAGCGTCAAGGGCGTGGGCAGTGCACAGCTACAGGCGATTGTTTCTAATTCGCTAAGTGGCGAGCTGCTTTCTAGTCTAGAACCAATTGATGGTGCGCCAGAAGTAGATAAACTCGTCGAGTTAATCGGAGATGAAAACCTCGAAGCATTCATGACAGAGCTGTTCAGGCTCGCGACTGAGGATTACGCAACATTGCGCGCCGAGGGGGTCGAGGTATTGCAGTAATGGAAGACCACGAGCAGCAGTATGATCCAGAAAAGCTAGCCTTGCTGATTGAAAAACAGACCAAGGATATTTTGAAAAATCAGAAAATCACCGCTGCTGCTCTAGTTTACTATTATCAAATACCGTTTGCCGAGGCGGTAGAGATGCCATACGGAGACTCTGAATTATTAGTCAAAGCAGCTCGTGTATTCAAGGCACAAGAGGCGTTACAACAAATGGCAGTAATTACCGCTGCGCTGAGCGGTAAAAAGGCTAACAAGCTGATCAGTTTATTGGAGAAGCAGGCAAAATGGTAGGGTTATTTGGCAGATTCAAGGTATTTTTCCAGACGAGACTCAAACTCGTCAATATTTTCAATGTCAGAGACGACAAGCGAACCACCAATGATTTTTTCGCCAATCGTCGTAATCCCGATGGTATTGCCATTTCGCACAAAGCCCTCTATCGTTCGATAATTGATTGTACGAGTGAGCCTGCCGTTTCTGAACTTGATGGCGGTATCTGTCAGCTCAAAAGAAACGTTGCGGTATTTTCTATAGGCGAGCCAAGCGGTTACACCAAATGTAATCATGTGCAGCCAAAACCAAAAAACCAGCTTTTTTATGAACCACTTTTTAGACAGATGATATTGTTTATTCATTTAAGAGTTCCTTTCGTCTTATACCACAATCATAGCATAGACAGGGTAATAACGTCATGAACCAAGGCGAGATTATTATCACATATCGTGTTGATTCGAGTGGTGCAATCACCGCTATGAGCAATGTCCAAAAAAAGATGTACGAGAGCGAGAGAAATCTCAACTCGACTCAATCAAAATATGGCAAGTTTTTTGACGGGCTAAATCAGGGCTTTGGTGGCGTTGCTAATACGATAAAAAAATTTGGTATCGTCGCTGCCGGTGTTATCGGTGGCGGTACATTTGGCGCAAAACAGTTTATCGACCTCGCCAGTGGCTTGCAAACAACACAAGCGCAGATGGCGTCGCTCACTGGGTCAACCGAGGCGGCCAACAAGGTTTTTGGTCAACTGTACAATCAGGTACTTGGTAAGCCAATCGCTTTTCCCGACGCCTCAAAAGCAGCCTCTACATTATTAGGCTATGGGCGCACGGCACAGCAGGTTATACCAGACATGGACACTCTGGGTAGGCTGTCTATCGTTTCTGGTGCAAATTTGCAGAATTTAGCACTGGTTTTTGGACAGGTTACGAGCCGTGGTGCGCTGTTTGGACAAGATGCTTTACAGCTGATCAACAATAATATCCCGTTGACTACCATCTTGGCCAAGAAGTTCGGTATTTCTATGGAAGAGGCTGCTGGAAGAATCAATGGTGGCAAGGTTAGCGCTGAGGAGTTTACCGCCGCCATGGCGGAATATGCGCAGAGCCTAGATATTAGCAAGTTCTCAAACACGTTTCAAAACAGGATGATTAGCTTGCAGGGCTCGATTCGGTCACTCGGTCTAGAGATTATTGGTGTACGAGTGGATTCTGAAAAGGGGCTGATAGTTGACCAAAACGGACTATTTGCCAGGTTTAGTGATGGCGTCACAAAACTTACTGCTTTTTTGAAAGAAAACAAGCAAACGATTGTTAATTTTGCCAACTTCATCATAGACAATGCTGTGCCAGCCATTGCAGCGCTAGGCTCAGCGTTTGCAGCAATGAAAGTTGGTCAGTTTGCGACAACGATAGTAAAAAGTGCCATCGGTTTGCGAGGTTTCATCGGCGCTTTAAAGAATGGGCAGTCGACCATGGCGGCATTCAATGCGGTAGCCGGGCTAAATCCATTTACAATCATAGCCGTGGCAATTGCCGCAGTTGTCGGTGCACTGGTGTTTTTGCAGGTAAAGTTCAATATCTTTGGCCAAGCGTGGAACGCTATCACGGCAGTATGGGGCGCAGCGGCTGGGTGGTTCAGCGGAGTGTTCGGAGCTATTGGGCAGGTTGTTAGCGGGTTTGTTAGTGGTGTAGTCGGCTTTTTTAGTAGTATTTGGATAGGTATCACAACCGTATTTAATAACGTTGTAGCTTTCTTGCAGCAATGGGGGCTTACAATTTTGGCGGTGATATTTGCGCCAGTGGCGCTGATCATCGGGCTGTTCTTTACGTTTAAGGATCAAATATTTGCCGTGTTCCAAGCCGTCTGGGATTTCATCGTAGCGACGTTCACCCCAGTGGTGCAGTTCTTCGGCGGAATATTTACTGGCGCCTGGAATCTTATTGCGGGCGTATGGGGAGCGGCTGTCGGATGGTTCGGCAGCATATGGGGCGGTATAGTCGGCGTGTTTAGCGTCGTAGCCGGTTGGTTTGGTGGAGTATTCAGAGGAGCTTGGAATGCTATAGTTAGTGTATTTGGAGGATTAGCGGGCTGGTTCAGAGGTATCTGGAACGGTGTGGTTGGTATTTTTGGTAGCGTAGGTGTGTCTATAGGCAATGCTATCGGCGGGGCGTTCAGAGGTGCCATAAATGGTGTACTACGCTTTGTTTCTGGCATGATAAACGGCTTCATCAACTCAATTAACTGGGCCATCGGTGTTATCAATGCTATTCCAGGCGTGAATATTCCAAAGTTAGGCACTATAAATATTCCGCAACTTGCAGAGGGCGGCATCGCTACAAAAGCAACCCTAGCCATGATTGGTGAGGGTAGCGAACCAGAGGCCGTCATTCCACTGAGTAAGCTGAGCCAGTTCCTGAAGAACTCTATGGACGAGAGAGGCACTGGCACATCATCTGGCGGTAATACGCCGCAAATCAACCAAACCGTCAACCTCACTAACGGCATCGATGTTGATCAGTATAACCGCAGCCTGGTGCAGCAGATGAGGAGGGGCTAGATATGAGAACGTATGACGTACAGATCACCAATATGCGCACTAATGAAAGTGTGTTTCTGGCAGGCAGTAAACAAGGGCTATCACACCTAACACCGCCATTGAAAGGATTTGGCGATCCTGACGTTCGCAACAGCCAATATGTGTTTTCTGGTGCTGATGGCGGTAGCGTAGATGAGCAGTTCTATGGTGTGCGACAAATACCATTGAGCTTTTTCGTGGTAGTAGAGCATGACGGAAAACTGGCCGAGATGCACGCTGAGATGGCGAAAATTGCTAGAACCATTAAAATCCGCGACAAGCTACGAGTGCAGCTGTTCACACCAACCGGACGCATCTACCAGACCGTCGCCAAACTGACACAGCCTCTTGATCCAAAGATTGAGTGGCCTCTCATTGCCGACTATGACATCGAGCTGGTTGCTGGCGACCCGCGAATGTACGACTACACTGACGGTGCCACACAGAGAGTCACACTTGAGCGACCTCGTGACGGCGGTTTATTGTGGAGCCCAACAGGGTTGCTTTGGGAGCGTGACGGCTTGCACTGGGTAGCTGGCGGGGGATTGAATCACGCCACAAATGATGGCAACACGTATGTTTGGCCGACAATCACAATTACTGGCAAAGTCACCAATCCGACCGTGTCCAACCAGACAACTGGCGAGATTTTAGCACTGAATATCAGCACAACAGACAGCGACACAATCGTATTTGACACATACAACCGAGAGGTGACGCTAAATGGGGTAGGCATCGATAATAACCTCACCAGCAGCCAATACTGGCGTTTGGTGCCAGGGCTAAATGAGCTGATTTTCAATACATCAAACAGTACTGATACTGGCACAGCTATCGTCGAGTGGTACAACGGCTACACGGGAGTGGCGTAATGGACGAGTATGTACCACCACGCTACACCATCGAGCTATGGCACCGCGGAAAGACCAAGGTGGCAGATATTACGAGGCTTTGCCAAGATATCGACTGGAGCATGACTCGCAACGGCGTTGAGTCGCTAGATTTTAATATGTCAATGCTAGACTGGGAGGAGAAGTGCCGTCGGATTGGCGAGAATCCAAACACTATCTTGAAGCCATGGGTAAGCGACATCAGAGTCAAGCGTAACGGCGAGTATTTATTCGGTGCAGTGGTGGTGGAGGCGAACCGCAACCTGAACACCGACAACGCACGAGTACTGGTGCAGTGTGACGGCTATTTGAATCTGATTGATGCACGATACTTGAACGGTCGCTGGAAAGGAATTGAGGCGACGGATATTGCTTGGGATATTATTCAGGAAGTGCAAAATAGACATAATGGCGACGTTGGTATCACCAGGGGCAGCAGGCAGTACCGCACCGGCGTACGACGTGACAGAATGGACGACTGGGAAGACATCAACGCTAAAGATGCGTTGGTGTCGCTAACCAATTTGCAAGATGGCAAGTTCGATTTTCGGTTCACCTACGACCGCAAGTTTGAGACGTTCCAAACACTCGGCAACGAACGGCCAGACGTGACAGTACACTATCCTGATGACGGGCTAGGTATTGGTGCTATCAGGATGGAGCTGCCGCAGTCTGGGGCAAACCTGTACAACAACATTATAGGCAAAGCCTCTGGTATGGGCGAGGAGACAATTCGCTACAGTGCTGAAGACGTACTGAGCCAGCAGGAGTTTATCTTGCGTGAAAAAGTACAGCTATACAATAGCATCAAGAACCTATCGACGTTGGCGGGACACTGCGAGGCTGATGTGGCGGTGATGAGCCGCCTGGTCGATTTGCCACGCGTCACAGTGCGTGGTACGCAATTTGACCTAAATAATATCGGAGTAGGCGATCGTATCGTAGTTGAGCAAAATAAGTATTCATCTTGCCCACTGAGCGGTTATTACCGAATCGAGCAAATATCTGTCAAGGTCGATGAGAACATGAGCGAGGAAATAACTCTAACGCTGGATAATTACGACTTATGAGCGAGCGATTAAATCTGGTGGAGGAGCGGCGTGCCATTGGCAGATTGCGGGCGCTGCTACGTGCCACCGAGCAAATGAAAGCCACACAGAGAACCAGCAACAACTCCGGCATTATTTATTACGAAACGAAAAGCATGCAGGAGTATGATGCAATGATACCTGTCACATATGACCCCGCTTTTCTTGGTGGTAGAATAGTCAAAATTGAAACGACTTTCACCGCACGCAAACAACAGTGGCCGTACGTGCTGTTTTTGCCGCAGTTTTACGTCGGTGACAATCCTGACACGTTGGCGGGCGCGCAGCCAGTCACCGGCAGTATTATTGATCAGAGTTCGCCAGATATTAACAAACTAGAGATACCAAGTCAGCTGGCGTTTAGCGCTAGCGCCACTATCGACAATCCGCCGCAGGGGCAGACAAAATATGTATACGCTAAGTGTGTTTTTTTGGGGACAGATAAGGGGTCGTTTAGTATGAAAGCGAGCCTGCTATGAATCGGCTTAGTATGCTACCTGAAAACCAACTGGCAGACATTCTAACGTCACTTGATCGCAATATCCGCGACCTCAAGACCGGCCAAGTGATGGCATCAAACGGGCTGGTGTTTTACGAGAGTGCCAGCAACGACGAGTGGGATTTTAATCAGGTAGCTAACGTGGTTGGCGGGCAGCAACAAGCCTCTGGCGTGCCATTTATCATCACGGCGACGGCAAAAAAGGATAAGACGTTCTTGTTGGCTGATTTGATTATTGACAAGATGTTGATAAACAGTGCAGCACCAACGCGTATTGACATAATACCAATATCGAGCGACGCGCGGCATGTTCGTAAGTGGTTTGCATACGCGTACGTGCGAAAGAGACTGAGCAGTGTGCTGACGCAGATGAAGTGCGCCGTGGTGGCAAATACCAGTGTCGATTTGACAGTCGAAAGTAGGATGCTATGAGGATTCAAGAGATAGACGGCGAGACGATGGCGCGAATCATTACGCGGTACGAGCGTGAAATTACCGAAATGAAAGCCACGCAGCGTGTTGGTGCTGACGGCGTACGGGTATTTCGCGTCAGGTTAGAAGCGGCGATCGACAAGCGTGACGCAACGTTTCTGAGGCGGTTCAAAATCGTATTTACGCCGAAAGCCAGCACGTATCAGTCGGGTATGGTTTTTAAGCTGATGGTTGGCAGGCGCAACAGTCATGGGTCGGGACTAGAGGATGTTACTCGCTATTTCCAGCGCCAGCGAAGCAATGGCGGTGTACAGACGTGGCTAAATATATCAGATTTATTGGTCGACCTCGGCGGCAACACATTCAAAATCTACGCGTTCGCCACGTCTGACGGCGAGCTGAGGGTTGAATATGTCTAATCTGTAATGTGGTAAGTGAGAATGAATAATAAACGAGACAAGGAATCGATGAATCAAACACCCAAAACGGTGCGGGAATTGGGCATCATGATGACTGCACGCGACGACGTGCTGAATGAAAGGCTGAGTTCAATAAACGATAATGTATCGCGGCTGGCGGAGTCGGTCAAACAGCTGGCTGAATCGAAAGCCGATGCCGAGGAACTGAAAGCCCTGATAGCCCGCGTGGAACTGATGCAAGGCAGTTATTTGTCCAAGAGTGAAGCTAAGATTGGTGCTGGCGTAATGACAGCAGTAATTACCGTGATCGGCTTTATGGTCGATTTGATTGTGAGAGTCGTGAATAAACCGTAATGATTAATTTAATAGGAGGTCAAAACCGATGAAAGGCATCGACATATCAAGCTGGCAGGCTGGCTTGGACGCTGGTAAAATCCCGGCAGATTTCGTAATAGTAAAGGCAACGGAGGGGACGAATTACGTCAACCCAAACTGCGACGAGCATTATCAGCAGGCGGCAGCAGCTGGCAAAAAGCTCGGTGTTTACCATTTTGCGAGAAACGGCAGCAATGACGCGATCGCTGAAGCTGGCTTTTTCGTCGACAATATCCAAGGCTACATCAAGCACGCTATGCTTATTCTTGACTGGGAAGACGGCGGAAATGTTGGCGACGTAGCGTGGGCGCGCCGCTGGCTCGACCGCGTGCAGGAACGCACAGGCGTGAAGCCGCTCATCTACATGTCAGAAAGTGTAGTGAACAGCCACAATTGGGGTACTGTCGCTGCGGCCGACTACGGACTGTGGGTGGCAAAATACCGCGACATGGCAATCGACTTCAACTACGACATGAGCCAAGCCGGCACACCGCCAAGCGTAAAATACTGGTCAGGCTATGCAATGTGGCAGTGGACATCGAGCGGCCGACTTGACGGCTGGGGCGGAAACCTCGACTGCAACGAGTTCTATGGCGACGCTGAGGCGTGGGATAAGTACGCAGGCGGAGCGCCAGCACCGGCTGGACACAGCGGGCAAATTGCTAACCCACAACCAGCACCAGAGCCGCAGCCGACATACACAGTTCAGCCAAACGATACATTGAGTGAAATTGCTGAAAAATATGGCACTGACTATCACTACTTGGCAGCCATCAACGGCATTCAAAATCCAAACCTGATTTATGCAGGCCAAGTATTGCGAGTGCCAGGCGGAAGCGCGCCGGCCGAGCGAACTGTGACAGTTCAATGGGGCGATAACCTTAGTACGATAGCGGCCGCACACGGCACGGATTGGCAGACGCTGGCTCGAATCAACAACTTGCCGAACCCGGATCTGATCCACCCAGGCGACGTTTTGAGGTTACCATAATGGCGCCAGATTTATCAAAAATCACCATCACAAAGTCAAGTCTGTACTTCCGCGAGTGCAAGGTGTGCGGCTGTGTGACGCTGCACGTTGGTGAGACCACGCCAGAGATGCCAGCAGGCTCGACATACAACGATTGCCTGCAATGCCTAGTGGACGCGCACAGCGTCCCAGGCTTGAGCAGGTGGCACGACCCAAAAACGGGCGAACCGCTGAAAGATCCGCGAGGAGCTGTTATCCAGCGAACAGTGGACGCTAAAATTCAAAACACCGAAAGATGTCTAATTGGAAGCAGTTTCGCTTGACATCTGCAAACAACATGTAAAGTAAATGTAAACTTCAAGGAGAACTATAGCATGAAATCACTAGAAGCACTAAAAAACATCAACTACAAAGACGTAATCGTTCGTGCATTGTGGACATTTGTACAGACGTTTATCGCAACATTCTTGCTGGCAGGCGTAAACCTAGTAAATTTGTTGTTTGCGGCAAGTTGGCGTGAGTTGTGGGCGCTAGCGCTAGCGACGACGCTGTCTGCGATTGCCGCTGGACTGTCGGCAGCCAAGACGATAATTGTTGAGTTAGTGCGTCAGATGCAGCAAGCTGTTGAGTAATTCGGAATTACCGAACAACTGAAAACCGCCTCGAAAGCTCGGAGGCGGTTTTTGAACTGGAAAGAGATCCTTTATAGTTAGGCCGCACCAATTGCGATCCAGCTAAAGTAATATGAACCTCTCAACATAGCACCATCAAAGCGGCGACATCTCGCCGCAAACGATGAGTTTGTGATACTAACCGCCCCAATCGTCGCACCAGCCCAAGATGGATTTGGCGTGTCCGTCCACGGATCGTTGGCGTTACCGTAGCCGTTGTATGTACAAATAACAGTCGGCACCGTTCCGCTCTTAAATATCTTCGGAAATGCAACGGTTGTCGTAGTCTCTATTGTGTCGGTTGGGGCTACTACTCTTGCCCGACCGTACTGAAAAATGACAGACTCAACTGGTTGGTTAGTGCTATCTCGCTTTGCCTGAATGAAATCTGACCATTTTAAGTGTCGTGGTAGGACTATACTATAATATAAATATGCTCTTGACGCTAAAACGAATCATTATTCGACTCTATAAAGAATTCGCTATATTTTCTACGGCAAATAACGTCAATATCTCCTAATCTGTACATTTATAATCAGGAGGATTCATATGGAAAACACTGAAAAAGTACAGAATTATAAGGGCGGCGAAATTCGCCGAACAATTGACGGCTATTATATTTTCGTCAAGGGCGACGCGCACAGCGGGCCGTACGTGAGCATTTCGGCAGCTAAAGGCACGGTCGATACCACCGAGGCTGAGGCTGAAAGCGAGCCAACAGAGCCAGAGACACCAGCAGTAGAGTCTGTCGACGAGGTTGTCGAGCCAGAAGTTGAAAATACCAATGATGATGCTGAGGCTGAGACGGTCGATACCACCGAGGCTGAGGCTGAAAGCACTGACGAAAAATAACTATGGCACTAGGTTTTCCTAATAGTAACGGTGGTCGTACCACTGATAGTGCGTTATTCCACGCACTCGGCAATGCTTTTGTCGGCTCGTGGATTAGCGGCTTTAGAGTGCGTCAAGCCAGCCCTGTCGGCATGAATGTGCTGATTGGCGGGGAGAATGGTATACCTGACGATCTACTGGTGCGTGACGCTATGTCGGCAACGTTTCCAGTGAGCAACTTGAGTACGCAGCCAGTTCAAGCGAGTGTTACCACGGCAAACAGCGCCAATCCGCGAATTGACGCAGTGGTGATCTACATCGACACAAACGTGGCTGCGTCGCAAGCAGTCGCTAACAACGAGAATCGCACAAAGGCTGTTGTCGTTCCAGGCACGCCAGCAACCAACCCAAGTGCGCCAACGCCATCTCAGATCAAAGCGAAGATTGGTGCGTCTAATCCATATGAAGTCATCGCTGAGATACGCGTAAACGCTGGCACGACGACAATTCTCGACTCTGTCATCACTGATAGGCGTAATCCAGCCACATTGGCTGACGGACGGATTAACAGGGCTGAAATGTTCAAAAACGGCGTGATTGGCTCTGACGCACTTGGCAATGATATAGTCCTACCACGACACTTATCGTCGTCTGCTCGTGGTGACCGCAGTACCTCAGAAGTTGATAGCGGTATGAGATGGATTGATGGGCGCACTATTTACCAGAAGACGTTTTCAATGGGCGGCTTAAAAGTTGCTGGTAAAACAACGAAACCGCATGGCATTGAAAAACTAGATATGGTTATCAATATTCGTGGTATTGCGAAAGAAGACAGTATTGGCGCAACTATCAACTTACCTCACGCTGCTGATCAACAAGCTTACACGGTGACAGTTTATGTCGACAATAATAATGTCAACATTCAAACCTACGCTGATCAGTCTGGATATAAGACCTCATTTGTCACCATACAATATGTGAAAAAAGCCTAAACAATTCCAATTGCCACCCATGAAATCCCATGCCAAGCCCCACCAAATATGCCAGTTGTTGAAGCGTTGAGTGTCGTACCGGTGTTCGTAACAACGCCAGACTCAATATTCAGTCCACTGCCGATCACCTGATTAAATTCGCTGATACTGGTAGCTTTGCCGCCTGTCTTGTAGCCAATTAAGGTCGGTGATATTGAAAACACCTGCTTGAATTGCTTTGGAAAAACAACAGGCACTGGCTGTCTTTTCGTGCTATTTCCCCAGAATTGCACCCAGCCAGTTTGCACTAAGACATTGCCAGTAACGCTCTGGCTGACACCGTCAGCACTGAACGCTAACAGAGATGGCGAGTTGAGATGTCGTGGTAGGACTATACTGTGTAATATTGCGAGTTTTCCACAGGTTTAACGGGGGTGATGAAAAATGTCGAAAAATCTCTGACTTTTTTGGTAAAACGTGTTGACATACGGCAACACGTTTGCTATACTAAAGACATGGTTGAGGGGCAACCAAGCAACAATTAACAATTCGGCGGCAGAAGAAAGGTCATAAAAATGCTTAAAACATCATTACAACTTTTCAGACTTAAAATAACCATAAAGCTTGAGTTGATTAAGAAAACTAAAGCTAGAAAATAATCGGTCGATAAAATCAAACACTAAAAAATAAACAGCTCCTCAACCATCGCCGCCAAGAAAGGATAATTAAAATGGCAACATTTACAGGGTGGTACTACACGGGTGACCAGCCAACACAAGAATTCACTTTCGAGGCAGATAAGAGCTTGAATGGTGATATAGAAGAACTTGAGACGGTTATGAGGAGAGAGATGCGTAAACGATTCAGCAGAAGTACAGCGGAGAACGCTACAATCGAGAACATCAGCATCGAATTGGATGAAGAGGCTATGCTAGAGAATATCATTGAGACGGTGAAGGAGCTAGACAGATATGAGGATTATGAAGCGGTAGTAGATAACGGCACTATATTCTTTTACGATGACGATGACGAGCTGGTAGAGGTGTTTAATGCTGGAGAGGCACTCAGAAACGCGGTAGAGCAGATTGAATCGAGTGGTAACGATGAAGCTGAAATTCGCTACGACGGCTTGAAATACTTTACCGTCAATGCTATTTATTAAATATTAACAGCCCCACCCGAGGCATCGTATCGGGTAGAAAGGTACAGTGTGAAAACTAAACACATACACGTAAAGGTTTCAGAGAGCGATCACGAGATGATCGTCAAGCGTGCTACCGAGTTGAATATGACAGTTAGCGAATATATACGACGATTGGTCGTTGCTGACGTTGCTGTTGCGAAATCTAATAAATAGTGATAAACTGCAAACGCATGGTTTAAGCATCCATGTGACCTTTCCGTCCCCTGAAAATGGGGGCGGGTTTTTGTTGACAAAGCAAAATCAGTTTGCTATAATCTACGGTGAACGTACAGGATTTTCAGCCCACCCAGATTTAAATCAGGGTGGGCTGTCTGTATCTGGCCTCAAAAAATTGTTATCAATTTTAGAGGCTATTTTTGTTTGTCAAGAGCAAAAATAGCATTTTGAGGGTAAAATGGGGAACATAACCATAGACGAGCGACGAGTTCAGAAAATGCAGCAGCGGTTGGGAAAGGCGACAAAGCTAATCACCGATGATAATTACCTGCCGATGTTCAGAAATCGCCAGATCAATTATGCGAGAGAGTTCGAGTATTCGGTCAAGTTAGCGAAGCGCAAGAGAAACCCACGTAAATATTTTGCATTTATTTGGTCAAGTAAGAATCTGGCAAAGACGGTGGATTGGCTGCGCAAATTGATCGCACAGGCGAAGGCCAGGGCAGCAGAGGGACGCCACAAGCAGAAAATGCAAGAGCAGGCAGCCTTACCGATAAACATTGACGGATTAGATAAGCTGGCGCAGATGAAGCGCAGCTACAGCCTGATAACGTAACAATCACTGCTGACATTTTGACGCCGCTCGCGTAGCGGCTTGTTTGCGTTTGCCTGTATGTAAATATTATGCAATAATCCTAGGTATATGCGAGTATTTGGGAGTTTTGCGTAATGAAAGCGGCCGTCTGGCCGTATTTTTTATTCAAATTAGCGCAAATCCGCCCGCCACCGCCCATTTTTGATAACAGAATTATCAGAAAATTAAATGTGAGGGTTCTATATACAATTGAGCTTTTAGAAGTTCAATATAAACATTCTATATAGAACTGGTTTTTTAAGTGGAGTTAAAATATCATGACGAAAAATACAATTATGCCAATCGAGCGAGCTTTTGATGAATATTTGGAGTACTGCGAGTTTACGCGCCGGATGAGCCGCCAAACATTGAGTGCTAAACGCTGGGTGATGCGAGATTTCAGAGCTAGCGTGCCAGCCAGTAGCCTGAGCGATATTACAACACAGCAGGTGAACGACTGGATAGCCGCTCAAGCACGACGCGGACTGAACAGTCGGACTATAAACACGCGAATTTGCCACGTGGTGGCGATGTTTCGCTATTTTAGAGACATGGGCGTGGAGATGCCTGAATTAAAGATTCGCCACATCGTCAAACAGAAAGAGACCGAGCCGATCCGCCGCGTTTTCTACACGAGAGAGCAAATCGAGCAGGTACTGGGATATTGCAATCAGATTCAGTGGCTGTTGGTGAAACTGTCGTTCGACTGCGGCTTGCGGATCACTGAGCTGCGGAATCTGCGGCTATTAAATATCAGCGACAGGATGATCGTATTTACTGGCAAGGGCGGTAAGCGGCGTGAGGTACACATGAGCCGAGAAGCACGCGAACGGCTGACACAGTGGATCGTTAGTCGGCGTATTGACGATTATTTATGGCAGAAGCCGAACGGAACATTGCTCAGCGTAGAGGAGTTGCGGCATTTAATGCGTCAGCCGTTCTATCTGGCGGGATTTCGCAACTTTCACCCGCACGCTTTGCGGCACTCATTTGCTACAGACATTCAGCGAAATGGGGCGACGCTCATGGAATCACAGGAGATGCTCGGACATTCAAACGCGGTGATTACGCAGCGATATTTGCACGGACTGGATGGCCAGATGGCAGCGTGCTTTGAAAGATTGAAGTTTAGCGCAACATCATAATGACAGAGGTAGTGGTGCGGACTTTTCCACAGTTTTCGTATCATTTTTGCCCATTTTATAACGCAAGCGTATTGACAGAACGCTTGCGTTTTGCTATACTGAAGACAGTTCAGATGAGCGGCGACCACCGCCATCAACGGCCTTTAACATCACTGGAAAAACAAGATTCATGGTTGAGCGGTTTGCTCTA
>CAUUMU010000009.1:0-25102 GCA_963546435.1 uncultured Candidatus Saccharibacteria bacterium | reverse complement strand
AAGGCTCTACAAAAATATAAACTGACGATGATATTGCACAATCAAATTGTTAAAGACCATAGTCGGGTTTGTGTACCGCTTTCGCTTCACCTAACAAATTAGCGTGATTGTCGCTTGGCTCGCACTCCAGCAACCAGACTGATACTCATCTTACCTGATATTAGTGGTCAGGTCAAGGGTTATTAGCAATTATTTTGTAGCGAAAATTACAACAAATGTTACAATCGCGCCCACGGCCGCCCCAACAAGCACTTCTGGCAGTGTATGGCCATGCGCCACCCTAATCGTCGACAGCTTTGGATAATCTTTTCGCACCACCTTATTTAGCAAGTCACCCTGCTGTCCAGAGGAAAATCGCACCATCACCGCATCATACAATACGATTGCCGCGAACCACGCAGCCAGGCCAAACAGCGGACTTCCCCACCCCTGGTAGTGACCGATAGTCAGCGCAAGCGACACCACCGTTGCACTGTGAGCGCTCGGCATACCACCCGAAAATAATACCGGCGAACGGGGGTTCGACTGTGTAACTCGACGATTACGGCCAAACAGCCGGGCCAGATGCTTTGATGACTGCGCTACAAACCACGCGATGCCCGGTATCAGGATGTATTGCATCGGCACTTGGCTAATCCTCCTCGTCTGGACGCTTCTCCATTAGGCCAATCGACGACACCGCGTCGCCATTGCTCAACCGCATAATTGTTACGCCTTGGGTTGTTCGGCCGAGTAGCTTGATGTCACTCAAGCCCAGACGAATTGTTTGACCATTTTGCGATACCAACAGTGCTTCGTTCATCGTCGGATCAATCGTCTGTACCGAAATGATTGGGCCAGTCTTTGCTGTCACGATTGCCGCCTTTATCCCGACACCACCACGCTTATGACTTGGGAAGTTAGTCACTTTTGTACGCTTACCGAAACCCTTTTCGCTGATAACCAGCAGTGTCTGATCATCATTTGTAACGATGTCCATACCGACGACACAGTCATTCGGACGTAGACGCACCCCGCGTACGCCACGAGCCGCTCGACCCATCGGCCGGGCATCCTGCTCGTTGAAACGAATCGCTTGACCAGCTGATGTTGAAATAATTACATCACTTTTGCCATCTGTTTTCTTGATCCAGCGCAGCTCGTCACCATCGTCTAACTTAATAGCAATGAGCCCGTTCGTCCGGATATTGGCATAGTCGCCAAGCGGAGTCTTCTTCACCGTACCATGCTTAGTTGCCATAAATAGGTAGCCCTGGTCACCAGCGTTCTTCTCGTGTTTAATGATAGCGGTGATCTTCTCTTCTGGCTGTAGCTGGAGCAGGTTCACCGCCGCCACACCTTTGGCACTGAGACTGGCAGCTGGTACTTCATACGCTTTCAGACGGAAAATCCGACCTCGATTCGTAAAGAACAACAAATAGTCATGGGTGTTTGCTGGCACCACCTGGTCAATGATATCCTCCTCTTTGGTGGTCATGCCGCGCTTACCCTTGCCGCCACGGTTCTGCTTGCGATAGTCACTGAGCAGGGTCCGCTTGATGTAATTCTCGCCGGTTAGCAAAATGACCGCTTCCTCATCTGGAATTAGCTCCTCATCAGAAAACTTACCCAGTTCATGGTTGATAATTTTACTACGCCGCTCGTCGCCGTACTTTTCCTTCATCTCTAGAAGCTCAGTCTTGATAATATTCAAAATCTCTTGCTCGTCGGCCAAGATAGCCTCTAACCTTGCGATCAGCTTCAGAAGTTCGCGAAGTTCATTCTCGACCGCTTCACGCTCAAGTCCAGTCAGGCGTCGCAGCTGCATTGCCAAAATAGCCTTGGCCTGGATCTCGCTGAGTCCGAACTTAGCACGCAGATTCTTTTCCGCTTCATCCTGAGTTTTTGAAGCACGAATTGTCTTGATCACCTCGTCGATATGATCTAGCGCAATCTTATAGCCTTCCAAGATGTGCGCCCTCGCCTTGGCCTTTTTCAGCTCAAACTCCGTACGGCGACGCACTACAGACTGGCGGTGTTTCACAAATTCGCTCAAAATATCGTGCAAGCCTAAAATCCGTGGCTGCATGGTATTAACCAATGCCAACATGTTGTAATTAAAACTCGTCTGGAGCGCTGTCAGTTTGTATAGCTGGTTCAATACTTTCTTTGGATACGCATCTTTTTTCAGCTCGATGACAATGCGGACTTTGCCCCGAGAACTTTCATCACGTAGGTCGGCCAGCATCACTCGTTTTTCTTTATGAAGCTCACCAATTTTTTCGATTAGTGTTGCTTTATTTACACCATACGGGATCTCTGTGACGACGATTTGATGTCGCCCCTTCTTGGTCTCCTGAATCTCTGCCACCGCCCGCATCATTACACTACCGCGACCAGTCGCATATGCCTGACGCATCGGCGCGCCTCCATAGACAATCGCCCCCGTCGGAAAATCCGGACCCTTAACGTGCTTCAGTAAATCATCAACCGTCGCTTCAGGATTATTAATCAGCTCAATCGTCGCATCAACCAACTCACCCAAGTTGTGCGTCGGGATACTCGTCGCCATACCAACAGCGATACCAATCTGACCGTTCAGTAGCAGGTTTGGTAATTTTGCCGGCAGCACGATTGGCTCACGCTCTGAACCATCAAAGTTATCCTTGAAATCAACCGTTTCTTTCTCGATGTCAGTTAGTAATTCTTCGGCTGGCTTATCGAGTCGTGCCTCGGTATAGCGATGAGCCGCCGGTGGATCTCCGTCCATCGAGCCAAAGTTTCCCTGGCCCTGCACCAAGGTATAGCGCATCGCCCAATCTTGCGCCAGACGCACCATTGAATCATAAATCGCTGAGTCACCATGCGGGTGATATTTACCCATTACATCACCAATGATGCGCGCTGATTTGACGAATTTTGCAGTACTACGATTGCCGTTTTGGTTCATTGAATACAAAATACGGCGATGCACCGGCTTTAGACCATCGCGCACATCCGGTAATGCCCGGTCAACAATGACACTCATCGAATAGCGGAAGAAATTATCTTGCATCACATGTTCGAGTCGACGTCGCTCTAAGCCTGTTGGCATCTCGGTTACCATGTCCGGCGTCGCCTCAATTGACTCGTGGTCACTGGTTGATTGTATCTGTTTGTCCTGATCACTCATGATTAAATATCCAAATCCTCCAAGTTAGCATTTTTTGCCCAGCTTTGAATAAAGTTTTTGCGCAAACTCACGTCATCGCCCATCAACCGTGTAAAGATCGCATCCGCCTCTTCGGCGTCTTCCACACTGACTTGAATCAATACACGATTTTCTGGATTCATCGTTGTCTCCCACAGCTGGTCGGCATCCATCTCACCAAGCCCCTTAAATCGTGAAATTGTCACGCCAGCCTGCTTGGTGACATCTTGTTCATCGTCAATCACCGTGCCACGATTCTTCTTATCAGCAATCAAATCTGCCAAAACTTTGTCTTTCTCCGCCTCGTCATATGCGTAGATTTTCTTCTGCCCACGGTTGATTGAGTACAACGGCGGCTTGGCGAGGTACACATAGCCACCCTCAACCACCTCTTTCATATAGCGGAACAAGAAGGTCAGAAGCAACGTCGCGATATGACTACCGTCAACATCAGCATCGGTCATGATGATAATCTTGTGGTAACGCAGACCATTGATGTCAAACTGATCACCGATACCAACACCAAATGCCTGAATCATCGCCACAATCTCTTTATTGGCAAACATTTTATCAAGTCGCGCTCGCTCAGTGTTCAACACCTTACCACGAAGCGGCAAAATTGCCTGAGTCTTACTGTCGCGGCCCTCTTTGGCTGAACCCGCTGCCGAGTTACCCTCAACGATGTAAATTTCACTATCACTCGGGCTTTTGCTTGAACAATCCCACAGTTTACCCGGCAGCCCCATACCATCAAGCGCGCCCTTACGGATCACATTGTCACGGGCTGCTCGCGCTGCCTTACGCGCCCGGGCCGCCAAGGTCGCCTTGCCGACAATTTTCTTAGCAATACTCGGGTTCTCCTCGAGATAATACGCAAAATACTCGTTCATCACTTGCTCGACATAGCGACGCATTTCTGGATTACCGAGCTTATTTTTGGTCTGACCTTCAAACTGTGGATCAGGCAATTTAACCAAGATAATCGCCGTCAAGCCCTCGCGAATGTCGTCACCGGTCAGGTTATCTTCCTTTTCTTTCAGCAGGCCATTCTTACGCGCGTAGTCGTTGATGACCCTCGTTAAGGCTGAGCGAAAACCGATCAAGTGCGTACCGCCATCCGGTGTTAACACGTTGTTGGCGAACGGCTTTACCGTCTCAATGTAAGTATCATTATACTGTACGGCAATCTCTACCATGCAATCTTCAACCTGTCTCTCAACATAAAAGACATCGTTTGATAAAACATCTTTACCGATGTTAAGGTGCTTCACGTAGCTCTGAATACCACCCTCAAAGTAAAATGACTGTCGCTCACCTGTTCGATTGTCGATAACCGAGGTGTGCACGCCTTTGGTGAGGTATGCCTGGTGGCGCAGATAACTAACCACCCACTTATAGTCAAACTCCACCGTCTCCTTAAAAATCGTTGGATCTGGGTAGAATATTATGCGCGTTCCGGTTGACCGATCGGTTTTACCAACCTTCTTCAGTGGTTCAGCGATACCACCAGTTGCAAACACCACGCGGTACAGCTGACCATCACGCACCACTTCAGCGATCATTTTGGTTGAAAGCGCGTTTACCACGCTCGAACCTACGCCGTGGAGTCCAGAAGACACTTTATAGCCACCACCGCCGAACTTACCGCCAGCATGCAGTACTGTCAGCACCGTTTCTAGGGTAGACAAACCAGTTTTTGGATGTTTATCAACCGGAATACCGCGCCCATCATCGGTCACCTGCACACCACCGTCTTCTAGCAGTACCACCTCTACTCTCGTCGCATGGCCCGCGATTGCCTCGTCAATTGAGTTATCGGCGATCTCCTTGATCAAATGGTGAATACCATCATACCCCGTGCTACCAATGTACATTCCCGGCCGCTTACGCACCGGTTCGAGACCCTCCAAAACCTGGATTTGCGAGCCATCGTAGGCTTGCTTATCTGTTTGTTTAGCCATGCTTCCCTCACTATTTCTGATTTGTCAGCTATTTACAACTCCCCCATTATACCGCAAAAAAAGTGTTCACTCAAGCTATTTGCGTAAAAGCGATCACTGTGCTATAGTGGAGACGGAATTTTTACGAAAACATAAAACTAATGGAAAATAAGGAACGGCATGTTTAAGAAAATCGTCTCCCACCTCGCGTTTAGCCCAAGCCTCATCCAAGAGCTCGGCTTTTACGCGAAACGCCTCCATAAAGAGGAAATCACTCGCAAAACCGGTCTCATTCTGACCGCCCTAGCACTCATTGTGCAGTCATTTGCCGTTTTCCAACCACCTGAATCTGCCAATGCTGCCAATGCTTCAGACCTCGTTTATGGCGGTATTCACACGAAATCACAGCTACTCGCCGCGTGGGATAATAACTCGCAAAATTATCGTGATATGCTGCAGCATGCTGGTATTACACGCGAGAACTTGGCAAGTGCTCGCGACTCTGAGATCAGTACTCGCAGCAGCGGCCGCGATAACGGCTGGCAGTCCTGGAGCCGTGTCTCACGCTTCGGACTTCAGCGCGGAGAAGTTCAGTTTCAGGTTGGTAGCCTGACGCTGTATTCGCGACCAATGGCTGAATTTGACACTGGGCGCAACCGCAGCGGGTCAGGCTCATGGTATAAATCATTTGTCGGTACGACCAGTGAAGGTAAACCGTTTGCCATCATGAAGGCCTGCGCTAACATCATGCTCAAAGAGTTGCCAAAACAAAAACCGAAACCAACCGCCGCTTGTAAATTACTGGAGCGACCCGTCGTCACCGACCGTACCAAAGTCTCGATGACAGCGTATGGTGATGTCCAAAACGGTGCGACTATCGCTGGCTATACCTTCATTATTAAAAACTCAGCCGGCACAGAGGTGCTCCGCAAACGTGTCAATACCACCGCTACGAGCACGTCATTACAACACACACTCGACAAGGATGGCACGTATACCGTGTCCGTTATTGTCCACACCAGCCTCGGTGACCAGACGAATAGTGCCTGTGCTTCAACCGTTACGATCAGTCCAAAACCACGCTGTCCACTTAACCCAAGCCTGCCGATAGACCATCCCGACTGCCAGCCGTGCCCAGGCGATGCTACAATTTGGGTCAAAGACACAACCTGTAAAGCCCAGGTTACCCGCACCAAGGCAGCACATAACCTAACCTCCGGCGGCGATGCCACCAAGAAAAAAGCCAACACCAGCGACCGCATTGAGTATAAGCTAACCGCTAAAAACGAAGGCAAAGCTCCAGCAACAGTTGATCTGAAGGACGAACTATCGGACGTACTAGAATATGCCGATATCTATGATAATGGTGGTGGCACCTTTGATAAGGAAAAGCGCACCCTTTCTTGGCCACGAGTCACCCTTAAACCAGGCGAGCAAAAGGTTATGACCTACGTCGTCCAGCTCAAGGGTCAACTTTCGGCTAAACCACGTGGCACCAGTGACCCGTCATCGTATGACTGCCGTATGACAAACGTCTTTGGCACCAGTGTCGAAATCGTTGTCAACTGCCCAACGCCAAAGGTCGTCGAGCAGACCGTCGCTACCCTGCCGCGAACCGGCCCTGGAGAAAACATGTTGTTTGCCGGTATTGTTGCAGCTATTGTCACCTTCTTCTATTGCCGCTCGCGACAACTGAGTAAAGAGGTCCGCATCATTCGCCGTGATATTACGGCGGGAACGTTATAACATAGGGAGGGTAAATATGTCAGAAAAAATTCATGGGGCTAATCCAGAGTTAACAGAGAACGCTCGCGAACTTGAGCGATCAGCCGGCGAAGTAGAACGCTCAGCGGCTGAAAAATTAAAGGAGCGGGCTGAACGAGCCGTCGAACAGCAACACGAAGGTATCGATGAAGCTCACCGTGAGGCATTAGAACAAGCCGAGACAAGCCAAACCGCTGAAACGGAGAAGCCAGCAGCCTCAGAAACACCTCGCCAGATCACCAAAGCCGACCGTACTGACAGCTACCGGAAAACCATGAAAAAAATGCAAAGCGAACTACCGCCAGCGTCACGCACCTTTAGTAAAGTCATTCACAACCCAGCTGTTGAAAAAGCCAGCGAAGCTATCGGCAGCACCATCGCGCGCCCGAACCTCATTATTGCCGGCGCACTCGGTGCGATTGCCTCAGTTATCATCTACTTCGTTGCCCGGCATTACGGCTACGTTCTCTCTGGATCAGAAACGATCATTCTCTTTGGTTGTGGTTGGGTTATCGGCGCCATCATTGAGTACGCTCGCGTTGGCTTCCTCAATAAAAGATAGCTAGCCCACGCCTAGCGTAGCTTAATCGACACCTCGCCATTATCGTTATTATCACCACGCAGGTCGAGGCGGTTTTGCGGCTCTGCCTGCTGCAGTTCTGCCGCCATTCTATCAGCAATTGATAGCGGCGCGGTCTGCGCAGCCACATCCGAGCCAGCCACCGTCGGCGCAGACACCGGATGCTGATCTGGCGATCGCAAACTATCATGAGGCGCACTCGCTGGCTGCCCCGATGGCCTGTTCAACGAAGCACCAACTCCCTGCGGCATCTGGCCAGCCGTCTGGGCGGGCATAGCGATACCTTGTGGCGCAGCGCCCTGCCCAATCTGTGACGGCCGCATAGAAGCCGACTGCGGTTGTGTGCCCGCCAAGCCCGGAGTCGGCGATACTAATCGCGACGGAGCTGGCTGCCCCGGCTGCGGAGCTAGTGGCGATGGCGCGCCCAATCGAGACTGCCCCGCACCTGGAGCAGCAGCACCCACAGCCCCTGGTTTACCACCACCAAGTTGTTGACGTTTTGACAACCACTCGTCCAGGAAAGACGAACCGCTCTTTGTAGCCGGCCGATTGAGTGATGGGCCAGTCGGCGAAGCCGCTGGCTTTTTATTGCGACCAAGCCGCTCAAATATCTCTTTCTCAACCACCGCGCGTGGCTTGCCATACTTTGCTGCCGATAGTCGCACCAACGCATCGCGAAGCTGATTGTTAACCTGCCCCATCGGTGGCACCCAGTTCATGCTAAACGGCGCTGACGGCACATTATTGATCATCACCGAAGCGATCGACTGAAAATTTGGTAGCTTTGATAAATCATCAATATCAAACACTGGCTGAAACTTCTTGACCATCAATTCCGCGTCGGTGATACCAATACGCCCCGAGATAACCGTACCAATGTTACCAATAATAGCCTCACGAATCTTCTCTGTTAGCTGTGTCATAAACTGGTTACCCATAATCAAACTCAGCTTATATTTTCGCGCCTCAGACAAAATTGATTCAAAACTATCAGTCGCAAAGTTCTGCACCTCGTCAACATATAGTGAAAAGTCTTCACGCTGCTCTTCCGGGATATCAGCACGCGACATAGCTGCCGCCTGGAACTTCATGATAAAGATAATTCCTAGTAGCTTGGCATTGAGCTCACCAAGCTTACCTTTCGACAAATTAACTAGCAGAATCTTCTTATTATCCATAATCTCACGGATGTTAAACCCTGACTTCGTCTGACCGATGATGTTACGCATCGAATCGTTAGAGATAAATGGGCCAAACTTCGAGACCACCCACGATATCACCTCACCGGCCTCATTTGATCGCTGCGAGGCTGGGAACTCCTTCGTCCAGAAATCAATCACCTGCGGATCAGTGACGTACCTCAGCTTGCTCTTCACAAATTCTGGGTCAATGAGACACTTCGGCACATCAATAAATGTTCCGCCGGCTGGATCCGCCATCAACAGCAGCGCACAATTACGAAAAATATGCTCAAGCCGTGGCCCCACGATACCGGTATGCCCCGGATCGTACAGCCCATACAGCATGTTAATCGCTTCCTGCACCAGAAAGTCCTTTTGATCCGGGCTGTCGAATTCAAACATGTTGAGGCCAATCGGGTTTTCCATATCGGCGGGATTGAAATAGATAATATCTTCCACTCGTTCTTTCGGCACCTTCCCCATGAGCGACTCGACCAAATCACCGTGCGGATCAATCAGTGCAAATCCTCGGCCATCCATCATATCTTGATACGCCATATTTTCCTGCAATACCGACTTACCAACACCAGTCTGACCGATGATGTAGACGTGGCGACGACGATCCTTCGTACCGATACGAATTGGCTTTTTCGTACCGCGAAATTCATTGTAACCAATCAATAGTCCCTCGTCCAAGACATCAGTCGGCCCATCAACCTGCTTGGACATCTGCCGCTTAACCTGTGAAGTTGGGATAGCGGTTGCGCTCGGCAAGTGAAACAGAGTCGCCATCTCGACACTATTAAGGATATTACTGCGAATATGCTGCGGGAAAAACCGCATAATATACGCCGTAGTCATTTCCTCAATATTATTTGTCAACGAAAAACGAAAACCGTTATTGCGTGGCGAGTCAAACATCGCAAACGCAGCGATAATATTTTTAAGTAGCACCTGTGAACGAGCGGCAGTATTTGATGAAATTACCACCCGCACCAATACCTCATACGCCGGATAGCGGGTTTTCTCGCTAACGGCATCAACCTCTGCCTGCTCTAGCGATGATAACTGCTTGTCCTCGGGCTTGATCTCACCTTCTTTTTCTTTTGCCGACTGTGGTGGTTTCCACAACGCCTCAAAAATGTCCCCGACCATTGAGATATCAACGCCCGCCACCTTCGTTGATTTCTTGCCCTTGTTCTTCTTCATTTTCTCAACATGCTCTTCCGAAGCACGCGACCAGCCTTCCCGTGCCGGCCGAACCAAGAACTGCAAGCCGATACCATCGTCTTTTGTCGCCGCCGACATGGCATTCAGTAGCGCCCGCGACGCATCTCGCTTTGACTCTTGGTAGGTTGCGATAGGGTAGACGAATGACTTACGAAGCGAGAATTCACCACCAATTGTCCCGCTCATCTTACCAATTTTGCTGAACACATTTGTATCAGCCACCTCCTCCAACCGTGCCGCCGGATAGGCCGCCGCGATCGCTTGGCGAATTACATCAACCAGCACCGTCGGTACCACGGCATAATAATGCACCAAACCGCCACGCGCAATAATCTCAAACGACAAATGGCGCTGCCCGTAGAGTCGACTCTTAAATCCTTTCGTGGCGGTACTTGATATAATGTTATACATCACCTGCGCCTGACTGAGAATTTCCTCCGTTAGGTCACGCTGGTCACGGCTCGCCCCGTCAATATCCTCACTTGATGGCGGCAAATGAATTAGCAGCGGCACCATTTTTAGCCCGCGCTCATAATTTTTTGCTTCACGTAGCATCTTGCGATACTGCAGTGTAACAATCGTTACACCGATCGCCAACACTACGACGACGATAAAACCAGTAATTAACGGCCCGCTATCCATATCTCTACCCGTTCGATTGGCCCATCTCCCTGTTGTATCTCTTTTTGAGATAATCAGCCTGTAGCTGCGCAATTACCCGCGCTCGCTCGTATGGATCATCCCTTGTCAAAGTAATAATTCGCTTCAATTTGTCAACCCACTCCTTTTCAATCAAATCATCATCACCAGCTATCAGCGGCGTATCGTCAGTTGACGTCGTCGAGGCAGGAGCCTGTACCGCTGGAGGCGCTGGCACCGGAACGGTCGGTAGTACCGTTGCTGGCATCGGTGAGTTCGCCACATTTACCGCTGGGCGTTCGGCAGAGCGTCTCTCAGCCTCTACCTGATTTGCATCACCATCCAGCCGAAACTCACCGCTTGAAGCAGGCGGTAAACTCTCAACCGGTGGACGCACCTGAGGCAACTCTGGATTCATACCTATATTGTACCACGTTACCGATAGAGTTCCTACGCTCTAAAATCGTTTGCGTATGTAAAAACAACCAAGGCCCAAAAAAAGCACCAGGAGCAAGATATCCCATGCCGTGACACCGCCAATTGATTGCATGCCAAGTAAGATAACCGGTATAAGCCCGATGATACTCGCATAATAATATAATTTCAACGGCGTTACCGAGGCCAAGCCACGATACATATTATGTCGAACAACACGCATTGCCACACGCCTCGCCGCGACCATCACTAAATAACAGCATGACGCAGTTGCTACATACAGACACACAAAAAACGCCAGGACGCCCAACGGACCAACGCTCATTGGCGTCACCGTGTGCACCAATACGACATCTGCTGTCACAGCCAGCGCCGCGACTATAGCAACATACCGACACTTCATACTCACACTATATCATAGACTAAGGGAGCCCGGGCGACGAACCATTATATGATCAAGTGAACCATCCGCCGCACTCAATAACTATTAGGGCGCGGTCACCTGTTCAAAGTCCGCCGCTCAGGGCAACTGACCGCTCCGAATTTCGGAGCATGTCCTTGCGCAACGTTCCTCATCCTGCACATCCAGTAGTCTCATTGCTAATCACCTACCAAGGATTAACTGGAGTGCAGTGGTACTAATTATACGCGCGCTCAACGCGTTACATTGCAACCATCAACTGAACGTTAACGGTTACGGTTCGGCGGAGCATCGGCAACACTATGGCAGAATAACCTTTTTGTTATTCCGGCTTCATACTGCTGCCGACTATACGCCAAACGACATGCGTTACTGTGAATTCGGTCACGTAAATTGTTAATGTTATTATTGTACTGATTTTTGCTTTTTATTTTCTTAAAAGCTTGTACTAATACTATCATGTATATGTTTATCGGTCAATACTTCACATAAAAAATATGTTGTATTTATAACATTTTTGTAATAATCTTTATATATTTTCATCTGTTATATTCTATAAAATGTTTTATACACAACATTGTAATATAAACATATGCTTGCTGTACCGCCCGCTAATTCATAGTTCTTGTATAGTCACCCCATACGATATCATGAATCCAACAAATAATCTAGTAATTGATACAGCTCGCTGAACGTTTATACAAATAAAACGCCAAAACAACCAGGCCCTCAGCGTATCCCGTTTCGCCATCTCGCGGGTAAAACACTGGCCGTGTGGGGCACCAACTAGGAACCACTAGGGTTCAACCGTCTCGTCCGGCAACAACCTATATTTTTCATCAAACTGCTTCACTAACCCTCTAAATTATGTAGTATTTTTTACCTAGATTTTTTCTCAAAAATTATTGACATAACCATTTTTATCATTTACTATAGGGGTAGCTTCTGAATAAAAAAGTTATACACAACTTATCAGGGGCCAAAAATAAACAGCACACGTAAAACTCCACTTTTTGAAAACAACCACTACTCGCAGGTGGTTGTTTTCGTCTCCTGGCAACACGCTCGAGCTGCATTCTCACTGATTACGATAAAAAATAATCGACCACCCTGGGTCGATATATCACTATATGGTGGAGCTGCCGGGTACCGCCCCCGGGTCCAACTGGTATCATGACATTCGTCTACGAGCATAGGTTCTTTTAATTTATTTTATAACGTTGCTCGGCTTAAAAATAAACCGAAAAAAACAAGCTTCGTTACGCGGAGAAAGTCCCGCATGTCCGCCGCTTCCGAACATGCAGCCAGCAACATATATATGACACCCTAGGCTTTGCCTGTTGCCGCAAAGCAAGGACGGTCGCTTAAATTAAGCAGCGACTGGTGCAGCAGCCATCGGAGTGAAAACGCTCTTTAAGCTAGCAAATACACCTGCAAGTTTAGACTTTGCAACTAAAATATACGTTACGCGTATCGTCGGCTCGCAGAATATCCTGATAAAGTCCAATTGTCGAAAGCTATATCAGCCCCATCAATCCGCTTCAATTATAGCAAGCCCCTCTTTCCAAGTCTAGCTATCTATGCTTTACTATGTATATGGTTAGCAAGGTAGCTTCAGCGACACCATATGGCTTTCACGGTCAGCTTATTGAAATTGAAGGCGATATATCACGAGGACTACCTGGACTACAAATTGTTGGACTTGGCAATAAAGCAATCGACGAATCACGCGATCGCGTTCGCAGTGCCATCAAAAACTCGCTGCTCGATTTCCCAAAAGGTAAAATTACCATCAATCTCGCCCCGGCGGAACTACCAAAAGACGGTACGCAATTTGACCTACCGATAGCCCTCGCGATTCTCTGTCTCGGCAAACAACTTCCTCAAACCGCCCTAGAGGGAGCGCTATTTGCTGGTGAATTGGCACTCAATGGTAGTCTTCGCCCCATTCGCTCGGCCATCACCATCGCCGAAACCGCCAAACAACACGGTATCTCAACCATATACCTACCGGCCTCCAACAGCAAACAAGCCCTGCTCATCCCCGACATTACTATTATCCCCATCAATAATCTAACGGAATTATTCCTCCACCTCAAACAAGAAAAACTCATCCAACCCGCAGTAAAAACAAAGCAGCAATATCGCCAAAAGAAACGCGGCATCATCATTGATGACATCCGCGGACAAGAGCAGGCCAAGCGAGCCGTCGCCATTGCCGTCGCGGGTAGGCACAATATTTTGCTGTCCGGACCACCGGGATCCGGCAAAACCATGTTAGCACGCGCACTCAATTCACTCCTGCCGCCGCTATCTGACGCTGAAATTATCGAGGTGACAAAACTCCACAATCTTGACGGCAATCAAGTTAGTCATGATATCGTTACCGACCGACCGTTTCGCACACCACACCACACCGCAAGCCGCATATCAATGATTGGTGGTGGTGCAAAGGCCACGCCCGGCGAAATTAGTCTCGCGCACCACGGCACACTTTTCTTAGACGAATTATTAGAATATCCACGAACTACATTGGAGTCGCTTCGTCAGCCGCTTGAGGATAAGCAGATCATAATTTCCCGCGCCCAAGGTAAATACTACTACCCCGCCAATTTTATGTTAGTTGCCACGATGAACCCTTGTCCATGTGGTTATCTGGGCGATCCAGAAAAAAGTTGCCGTTGCTCATCGACACAAATCTTGAACTATCAGAAACGATTATCTGGCCCGCTCCTTGATCGTATTGATCTAACAATCAATGTTTCCCGCGTCGCACATGAAGATTTGTTGTCCCGTAAGTCATCGTCGGATTCACAACAAAAACAGTTTGAAAATATGATTAAGGTAGCCCGTACACTACAAACTAACAGATACAGTAATAGTAATAAATACAACGCTGATATAGATAGTAGTAGCGTTGATAAAATAGCTGCACTAACGGCTGAGGCCAAGCAATTTCTCCTTGCAGCCGCCAAAAAGCTTGACCTAAGCGCTCGTGGCTATTTCAAAGTTATCAAGGTCGCTCGCACTATCGCTGATCTTGAGTCATCACTAGAAATAACCATTCCTCATGTCGCCGAAAGCCTACAATACCGGCAGATTATCCCGACCTAGCGCTTGAAATCCACCCTTATACCTGATACAATGACTGATGAAATTAATCTAAAATTGCTTCAAAAGGAGAGCTAGGAGATTAATAAATCAATTCGTATCAACGGAGCGATCCGTGCTCGGGAACTGCGCGTTGTTGGTTCTGATGGTGAACAGCTGGGGATAATGCCCCTGCGCGACGCCCTTCAGGCGGCGGAGGATGCGGGACTTGATCTCGTTGAAATATCACCAAATGCCAATCCACCAGTCGCCAAGATTATTGACTGGGGCAAGTTCCAATATCAGAAGATCAAAGACCAGCAGCGCAACAAGCGCGCGGCAAAAGTCGGCGATCTCAAGCAAATGCGCTTTGGCCTGAAGATTGGCGCTGGCGATCTCGAAGTCAAGCTGCGCAAAATACGAGATTTTCTCGCCAATGGACACAAAGTCCGTATCCAAGTCGTCTATAAAGGTCGCGAGATGGCGCATAAAGAAATCGGTTACGAATTGATCCAAAAAATCACTGATCAGCTTGAGGAGGAAGCAATTCTGGAACAAAAGCCTCAGATGGCTGGTCGCAATCTGAGTGTGGTAATAAGGAGTAAATAATGCCAAAACTAAAGACCCACAAAGGTACCGCGAAGCGCATTAAGTTAACGAGCTCTGGCAAGTTAACTCGTCAACGTGCATTTGGCGGTCACTTCTTAGCCAAGAAGTCAAAAAGCCGTAAGCGGGCAATTAATACAACAGCAAAGGTAACAGGCTCGATGGCAAAAAATGCCCGACGAGCAATGGGAGTTTAATTTATGAGGGTGAAACGAGGCGTCCCTGGACACGCAAAGCACAAGAAAATTCTAAAAGCCGCTAAAGGCATGCAGCACAATCGAACTCGTAGCTTTCGCTTAGCGAAGCAGGGGGTAATTAGAGCTCTGCAATATGCCTACCGTGATCGACGCAATAAAAAACGAGACCTCCGCAGCCTGTGGATTACCCGGATTAACGCAGCCGCTCGCCAAGAGGGCGCAACGTACGGTAGGCTCATGGCTGCCCTCAAGGCAAAGAATATTGAGCTTGATCGAAAAGTATTGGCGGAGTTAGCCGTTAACGAACCTACGGCCTTCACCGTAATTGTTAAAGCAGCACTATAAGAAAGTGCTTTCAGTAAACTAAAACCTTCTCCGCTGAGAGAAGGTTTTAGTTTACAGCCTACCGATAAGCCGGGTTCTGTCGCGAGCGATCATCTATCTAGTTTACCTGTTGCCAGGTAAATCAAGCGGTTATCGGCCTACGAGCGGACAACTCATTTGTAGGCCTCCTTGCAGTCGACAGGGTTTACCTCTCCTCTGTGTCACCACCGAGGACTGTAAGCTCTTACCTTACTCGTTTCACCTTTTCCTTTGTGTCTATCGCCACAAAGGTAGTTTTGTTTCTGTGGCACTTTCCCTAGGGTTACCCCCGGTCGCCGTTAGCGACTGTCGGTGTCCTTTACTGCCCGGACTTTCCTCTTGGCTTCACCGCCAAGCGATCGCTTAGTAGACTGCCCTATTATTATACATCATAAAAGCCCCAAGCAGTGCAAGCACGTGATATTCCCCCGCATAGATGCAAGGTGGGTATCCGCAACCAGTCACCACGATGACTGACCATTAGGACTCCCTATCATATGATGTTAGGAAAATCATATGCGCCCGCCTACCTGAGGCTATCTCTATTATACACCAAAAATCACGCAAAAGAATTGGATAATACCGTTCGTAGCAAACGTCATAATTCGCCCAATTGCCGCCTGTCCGATCATAATGATAATGAACACCACCATTACCCCGTAGCGCTCAATCCACTCCATGCCACGGCGCACACCCTCTGGAGCAAGCGCGTACAGCACCCGCGACCCATCAAGTGGTGGCAGCGGCAACATATTAAACACGAAAAAACCTAAATTGACCAACACGACGAGGCTAATGATTTGCCCCACTAATATATTTTGAATCAGCCCGCCGCTAGTAATAACCCCGCTGACGACACCCACGCCAAACGCTAAAAACGCTAAAAACAAATTAGTCAGTGGCCCAGCAAGCGCTACAAACGCTGCGCCCCATTCACCGTGTCGTACGCGTTGAGGATTAAATGGCACCGGTCGAGCACCACCAAAAATTGGCAGCCCTAGCATAGCTAGTAATAATGGCAGCAAAAGCGTCATGAACGGATCAATATGCTTCAGCGGGTTTAATGTCAGCCGCCCCTCTGCCTTGGCTGTATCATCTCCAAGGAAATAGCCCATAAACGCATGCATCGCCTCGTGTAGCGTCATTGAGACGAGAATGACCACCAAGACCATACCTAAATATGCCAAATCCATAATTACCATTATAACACCTTGACTAATTATAGAAATACCGCTACAATACGATAGATTGTTTAGTTAATATAAAGCGAGGTTGGAAATGGCATCACGATGCGAACTAACCGGCAAAGGCAAGCAATACGGTCACAACGTTAGCTTTTCCCTTCGCCGTACCAAGCGCACTTTTAAGCCAAACCTACAGAAGAAAACTCTTGTAGTAGATGGTCAAAAAGTCACGTTGGTTCTGAGTACTCAAGCAATTCGTACTCTTAAAAAGAAAGGGCTGTTACGCCCGATACAGACAAAAACCGCCTAAGCTCAATCCCCCTCCTGACAAGGAGGGGGATTAGATTATTGGTGCAACGTATCGACCAGCCTAGCTCCGCGCGACAATAATGATTGATAGTTGTTCAGGTAAAGATGCCACCCCTTTCACCTTCCACTTTGGCCCAGCGTCAACAGTCTCCACGCCCATTTCGCTAACAAACACCGACAGGTCGTCTTGTGGCACTTCGTAGTGTAACGCGCCATCAGCATAATGCACTGGGATAACTACTTTCGGCTCCAGCTGGCGTACCATATGAACCGCAGATGTCGCGTCAAGCGTGTAACCACCACCGCCAACCGGTATCACAACAACATCAACGACACCAATCTCCTCTAGCTGAGACTCTGACAATTTTGGGGCAACGTTACCTATAATCACAACACGCACACCACCAATTGCTAAACGGTAAATCGTTGATTTTTTAACATCAGTTTCCGTATCAATGTGTCGCCAGGCTGCCACCCCTTTCAGAGATACGTCGCCGACCTCATATTCACCCGGACCGCTGAAGAGTAACCGTGGTGTTACATTACTTGCGGCAAATCTATCCTCTGACAATATCTCAACATCCTGCCCCCCGAGATTATCCTTAAGACCAACCAGCGATAACGCTGGATCAAACGCAATTTTTACCATTTTCGTTGTAAAAATAACATTATTTGCACCTTTGTATTCTACTTCAAACATATACGTCTCCTTATCCTAGTATGCTCTCTGCGTCTACCACAACCGAGTGCTTACTATTCATTATTTCCATCACAAACTTATCTCTAACGCTCAGACGATAGTAAAAATCATCATAGCTCATTACAGCATAATTCAGCTCTCTCCCCTCGGCTTTTTCAATTTTCTTAATGGCGACACCCACTCTCGACTCCGATAGTCGACCAACTAACAGTATATCAACCCGACTCGTTGATCCACGCACTAACGCACCGGCAACTATAGCGATCTTCAGCCCGGACAGCCGAGCAATATCGCTCACCCACGGTATACTGTTCTTCTTGTTATGGTCAACCTGTTCACTCGGTCGTTCATCGGCAAAAATCATCTTTAGTGGCGTGAAGTATGCATACTGCTGATTCGCAGCATAATACAACTTATTGTCATAATTATTCGAAACAATGACTCCGACTCTGAGCATATTTGATAGTTCACGCCGCACCGAGTTAATTTGCTCGCCGATCAATCGCGTAATCTCTCTAACATAAAACGATTTTTCAGGGTTCGCTAAAAACAGGTGTAGTAACTTCACCCTCGTTTTTGAGCCAAACAGCGCATCAATCATGTATTAAAAATTGTACCATAAATTTTACGCCTGAGCCAAAAGTTGTGACAAATAGTGTTCAGCAGAGTCAAGCGTCGCCCACATGATAAACGGATTGCGCCGCAGCCACGTCATCTGTCGCTTCGCCAACTGCCAATCAGCTACAACAAATTGCCGCTTTAATTCACTTTCGGTAATATTTTTATTCAAAAACTCTCGAACCAACGGATAGACATTACCTGTCATGGCCTCATTATCCCAGCCATATTTTTGGGCCAACATCATTGCTTCACCCACAACATTATTTGAAAATAATTGTTCAGACCTGAGCACAATTCTTGTTCGTAGTGTTTTCTTATTCGTTGCTATACCTACAACGATATTATTGCCTTGCATTACAGATCCACCCCTGTTATATCTATTTTTTTGTTCAATAGAGCGTATAAGGTAACGTTTATTTTTATTATTTTCTGGCAACTTTATGTTGTGTATAAGACAATAATATTGTAGCTCGGCTACTGTCCTTTTTTCTAGCTCACGCCGTAAAGCAGAATCGGGAGGATCTCCAAATTGAAAATTAAAAATTACCGCATCAATATAGAGACCCGTGCCGCCGACAAGAAATGGTAACCGCCCCCGAGAGCGAATTTCACTTATTTTTTGCAGAGCATACTCCTTAAACTGTGCGGCGCTAAATGCCTCGCCCGGACTAACTAAATCAAGACCCCAATGAGGCACTACTTCTCGCTCAGTCATGGTTGGCTTTGCCGTACCAATATCCATGTCTCGATATATTGTTCTGCTATCGGCACAAATTATTTCGCCATTATATTGTTTTGCCAGACGAATCGCTAGCGAGGTCTTACCACTAGCAGTCGGCCCCGTGATAACAACTAGGGGTAATTTTGCTTTTATAGTTTCGGCCGCCATCGTCGTTCCTCAAAATCAATTATCCGCCACCTCTCATCGCAATAAATACCATCTTGTTCAAGTAGCTGCCTTTGCACACCTTGCCCACCCGGAAAACCTACCGCCAAGCCACCTTTCGCGTTCACTAGGCGATGCCACGGCAAATTCTCTGGGCCACCATGCGCTATCCCACCCACAATTCGCGCTGCGTGCGGGTGTCCAGACAGTGCTGCCAAGTCACCGTACGTCGTCACCTTGTCGTCAGGTAGCTGCGCCATGAGAATATAGATCCGGTCTCGCAAGCTAGCTATTGGCAATTCGCTCAATTTCCACCTCCACTTCTGACCACGAATGGCATCGTACCACTCTATCCGGCAAGCTATCTGCCCTATTCCAAGTATAATCACCAAATAAGATGGCGTTACGACCAGTCTCGGAAACAGCTAAACAATGTTTCAACTGATCATCAATTAAAACATCAGCATTAATTTGCGTGATTAACTCTGTTTTTGTCAGTTTATGAGAGTCCTCGTACACCGTATCCCATAGGCCAGAGAAGTAGACCGCAGAACTGGCGAAAACCCCTGGAAAATGCTCCTCGATCCAAAGCAGTGTATCGCTTTGCACCTGCAAGCGACGCGAAGTAGCCACCATGAGATGATGCACCTGCGACATGTTTCTAAGCACCTCCTCCGCCCCCCCTATATGAGCATATCCCTTTATCGCACCAGAGTCGTGAAAGACATGAGCACGCCGTTCTGCCTCCTCGCTATCAACATGCCACATCTCTGACCAATGTTCGCTATAGTCATCAACCCTCAATCGTGTGCCCCACCGTTCATTGCTAAACGCCACAAACCCGATTGCATTTTCTGCTAGAACATCGTCGATATCAATTGCAATTCTTAGCCTACGCACAAGATTACAGTCCCCGTACATACTCAGCTAGCTGTTCAAGCGGAATTTGCTCTTCACCCGCATGCGTCCTGATGCTTACGACACGTGCTATCTGATCCTTTGGCCCAACAATAATCTGTATTGGTATTTTTACAACAGTCGCCTCACGAATCTTTTTCCCGAGGGATTCATTACGACTATCTATTGTAAATCTTACATCGTTGTATTTTATTGGTTTCATTAAGGTCACCCCTGATAAAATCGTTGTTATTTCATCAACATAGTCTAAAACAGTGTCATTAATTGTTAAGATACGTACCTGCTCTGGTGCTGCCCAGAATGGGAACCAGCCACCCGTGTGTTCAATGAAGACACTCAAGAATCGTTCAATCGACCCGAGCAGCGCACAGTGAATCATCACAGGTGTTGTAAAATTGCCATCACTATCTGTGTACTCCAAGCCGAACCGTTGCGGCTGCACAAAGTCCAGTTGCACCGTCGCAACTTGGTGCTCACGGCCAATAGCGTCAGTCGCCATAAAGTCAATCTTTGGACCATAAAAGGCGGCCTCACCTTCCTGCTCAAAATAGTCCAAACCAACTTTTTCAACGGCTGATTTCAACTGATTTTGTGCGGAAACCCACAGCTCACGTTCGCCCAAATATGCATCAGAATCATCGCGATAACTCAGTCGAACCCGCAGTTTCATATCAATAGTACCGTACAATTCCTGGGCAGCGGACAGCAAATTATTGATCTCTTGCTCAATTTGATCTGGACGACAGAAAACATGACTATCGTCCTGGGTTAATGAGCGCACGCGATTCAGACCACCAAGCTCACCGGTTTTCTCGTCACGATAATCAGTGGTCGTCTCCAAGTAGCGCACCGGCATATCGCGGTAGCTACGAGGTTGTGAAGCAAAAATCTGCGTATGGTGCGGGCAGTTCATCGGCTTTAACGCCATTTCATCACTGGTTTCCTGACTTTTAACCAAAAACAGCTCTTCGCCAAATTTGGCCCAGTGGCCTGACATTTCATACAGATCCTTTTTGGTAATATGCGGCGTCCAGACTTTTTCAAAACCAAACCTCTGACGCAGCTGATTTGAGTATTGGGCCACGATATCACGCAGAACAGTTCCACGAGGTGTAAATAACGGCAGGCCTACACCCACTAACGGTGAGGTTGTATATAGATCAAGTTCCCTGCCTAGCTTTCGGTGATCACGTTGTTTGGCTAGCTCTAATTTCTCCAAATATTTATCCAGCTCTTCCTGCGTGGCAAAAGCCACACCGTACAGCCGTTGCACCTGAGGGTTTTTTTCATTACCACGCCAATAGGCGCCTGCAACCCGCATCAGCTTAAACGCGCCGACCTGACTGGTGTTTGCAATATGGGGTCCACGGCACAAGTCCTTAAACGATCCGTTTGTGTAGAATGAGACTTCATCAAGCGCACTATCACCTTCAGCAATTGTACCCATTTCTGCAGCGTCCAGATCTTTTGCTACCGTTGTCCCGGCACGTTTTAGATCATTAAGAAGTTCTTCTTTATACGGCTGATGGCTATCTTTGGCCCATTGAATTGCTTCATCAATCGGGCATTTTGTGCACACAAAATCTTGCTTTTCGGCAATGATTCGTCGCATTACCTTTTCAATTTTATTGAACTGCTGCTCACTGATCTTCGTTTCACCAAGATCAATATCATAATAAAACCCATGCTCAACAACCGGACCAACTCCGAATTTCGCATCTGGCCATAATCGCTGTACGGCTGCTGCCATGATATGCGCCAGGCTGTGTCGCATTGCATAGAGTTTATCTTCACTCATAAAACCTCCTTTTAAGTAATTGTAAAAGCACGCCCAACGCATATAGCGTGCGTGCCTCGGTCCTGGGGACGAGCCAGGAGGTTCCACCTTGGCGATGACTCTTGCTCCGGCTGGTTTCGTGCGCCGCAACCGCTTTCACGTTGCTCGAGAGGTGGTTAGTCTCTGTCTTCGCTACTCTCACCGTAGCATAGTTAAAAGTTCCGGGCAACCCTTACGACGCATAGACTAGGTAGCGGATCCGTAATACTACACCAAGAAACGACGTGACGGCCAACCCCTACACTCTCCGCAAGAGATAATTGCATTCACCATTGATTCCTGCTATTATTGGGAATAGACGGGCGATTAGCTCATTTGGCTAGAGCGCTTCATTGACGTTGAAGAGGTGAGAGGTTCGAATCCTCTATTGCCCACCATCATTGCATACAACCCTCGCAGTGCGGAGGGTTTTTAGTTTTTTCTATTTTACACATTTTCATATACTTTTCCACTAGTATTTTTTATAGCGATATGTCAATATATTGATATGATTTGTATAAATTGTTTTCACGATAAAACTACTACCAAAAACTCCCGCAAGCACACGAAACACCCCAGCGTCTGGCGGCGACGGGCCTGTCCAGAATGTGGCGCAGTCTTTACGACATACGAACGGGCTACGCTAGACGGGCGCATGGTGCTAACACACGACGGGTCAACCACCCCTTTCAATTTAGGAAAGCTCATCATAAGCATTAGCCGTAGCTTTCAGCATAATAAGCATACTGCAGCACATGATAGCTACTTCCTCGCACAAACTGTGCAGGAACAGATTATCAAGCAAGGTAAGCCGCTATCTACACAAATCATCGCTCAAATAACACACATGATTCTCCAACGTTACGACCCGGTAGCGGCACTCCAGTACGCCGCCCAGCACCGACTCATCACTTCTCGGCGACGCGGGAGGCCTTCGACCGTTTACGTGCAGTCGCTTTCTGGCGAGCATTAATCGCCGCTGTGGCTTTTTCGGTGACGTCAAACTTATCAAGATACCGCCCAACTAACAGACGGGTCTGTGCAGTGAATGCTGCGGCGGAGCTATAGACAATGGCCGTCACTGGCATCAGCACCCACTGCAAGAGCATCCAGATATTCCGGCGGCGCGTGTAGCGAATTGGACGTGGCGGTAAAAGCTTGAAGGCACTAAAAATCGCTATCGCCATACCAATTAGCGCAATTTGCTGCAGCGTGCTCACCGTATCAGGCAATTGATGCGCGGCGACACTACGGGCGGCCTCGGCATTAATGATAAGTGGTACCCAGCCACCGAAAGCGATCAGAATTGAAACACAGGCTAACGTCACGTGTCCATCAAGCAACCTGACAAATCGCGAAAAGCCAGCCCAAAATGGTACATTACGCTGCTTGGTAAAGACCCGTTCGCCGACATACGCGACATCAGATGCGCCGTACGCCCAGCGACGAAGCTGAATAAACTGCGCTTTGAGCGTTTTCATATACGTGGCTGACAATACTGCGTCTTGATAAATCGGTACATGGAGTGGTACGACCCCGTAGTTACCACCAAAATAGAAATAACTGCGCCAATATTGGTGGCCATCTTCGACAATCGTTCGAACACTCCAGAAGTCCATCTCAACGAGCGCATCCATTGGCTGAGCATGTGAAGCAAAATTACGTAGCGAATGAGGGCGCATTGAGCTAATAATATTCCAAAATGAGTTACCCGTCGCGACCACACGCATCGGCGCCGGTACGTCCCAAATGTTACTAGTGAATAGGCAAACTGGTTGATATGAGTAGTGCTTACGGTCCTCGCGGACGATATATTCGTATGTCAGGTAGTCAAAGTAGGTTTCATGTGGCTTGTTGTCACAATCCATCGTCGTAACAATAACGTTACTATACGGAATATGCTGCTCCTTGAGCCACCCCTTCAGCCAGCGCCCGGCATGCGTAATATTGCCACCCTTGCCGATCACCTCATTCGGAATGTCTTTTGGATGCTTGACGATGTGAAAAGCGTGAAAATACTTGCCGTAGCGTTTTTGTAGTGTCTTGGCAGTTGTGTCAATATCCTTACCGCCCCGCTCCTCATACGCAAACACCATAATCATGTGTTTTTTGTCGTACGTAGTGGCAATCACTGATTGAATGGCTGGTTCAATTACCTCAATACTCTCATTATAGGCGGGCATGATAACTGCGTTATAAATTTCTGACGGCTTCGGGAAAAACCCTGGCTGCGCGGAAGCGATGAGGCGTAAGTTCTCTTTATGCTGCGCAAAACCAACCTCCTTATGTCGTTGGTCGCGAATACGTGCATATACCGTCTGTGCATCTTCAAGATCTTCAAGACGCGCATGCCAATCAATCAGACTCGCTTTATCCATTTTGGCGCGGCCAGCAACCATATGATACGTGATACCGACAACGCGCACCATCATCGACAGAATAATGATGAGCAGATAGAGCGACGCGATCAGCGGGCTAAATATCGACAACACGATAAGAAGAATAACTGCGCCATAGCTCAACAGACCCGGCAGGACCTCCAAGAATCGATAGAATGGCTTTCGTTTACCAAGTGGTATCTCTATATCCATAACCCTACACCACCGACGCAATTACGATTATTGAGTAGGCAAACAGTGCTAGCATAACTGATATAGCAATTGTGAACCAAAGGAACGCCAATGCTAAATCACGACGCTGGGCCGCAGCAAGCTTGGCACTCAACATAATGTGCCCAACCGTAATCATAAGCTGCAGCACGCCGTACGCCCAGAGCGAATACCAGTGACCACGGTATAGCCCCGTCACACTAAACGCACTGTGCTGAACAATGACCTGAGTTTCTTTGGGCTTAATAGTAATAGCAAAGGAGATAATGATTACTAACGCCAGCAAGACATTAGCAACAACGAGACCAAACAGCCAGCGATCTTTCATCATCTGTCGTAATGTGCTTGTGATATGCTTCTTCATACTACTCTGGAGCCGCTGACCGGATTCGAACCGGTGACCTACGCTTTACGAAAGCGCCGCTCTACCAACTGAGCTACAGC
>CAUUMU010000008.1:0-25677 GCA_963546435.1 uncultured Candidatus Saccharibacteria bacterium | reverse complement strand
TTAGTTGACGGCTCGCATCAACCTGGCGGCGATGTTTTGGTACGGCAATTTTTTCTGCACCCGACAGATACCGGCCAGTCACGCTATCTGCACATTTGGCTACCTCTTCAGGAGAACCCAGCGCCACCACCGCGCCGCCATGCACACCAGCGCCTGGGCCCATATCGATCAAAAAGTCACTCTGGCGAATAGTATCCTCGTCGTGTTCAACCACCAGCACCGTATTACCAAGGTCACGCAGATGCTTTAGGGTGGTGATTAGCCGATCATTATCGCGCTGATGCAGGCCAATCGACGGCTCATCTAGTACATATAACACACCCTGCAAACCGCTACCAATCTGCGTTGCCAGCCGAATTCGCTGCGCCTCGCCGCCGCTTAGTGTATTAGCCGCCCGCCCTAACTCCAAATAATTAAGCCCGACATTACTCATAAAGCCGAGGCGGGCGGTAATCTCTTTCAAAATAAGCCGCGCGATCATTGCCTGCTGCTCGTTCAATGTTAACTTGTGAGTGAACAAGTCGAGCGCATCATCAACGCCAAGGTCGCAAATATCCATGATATTCAGACCCTGCACCGCTACCGCCAGGACAACCGGCTTCAGCCGCGCGCCGCCGCAAACATAACAATCTCGCTGGCGCATAAACCGCTCAATGTCCTTGCGCATAAATTCGCTATCGGTTTCTTTCCAGCGCCGCTCCAGATTAGGGATCACTCCTTCATAGGTTGTATCATAATACCGCCCATTACCGAGCTGTACTGGATATTTCTGATCGCCCGTACCGTAGAGTACCTTCTGGCGCGCCTCATCAGACAACTGCCCGACCGGTGTCCGGATACTGAAACCATGCGCCTCGGCTACCGCCGAAATCTTGCGCATGTAAAAATTATCGACATTGATCCGGTTGTATGGCCGAATCGCACCCTCAGCAATCGTCAGATTCTCATTCAGCACTAAACTAGGATCAACCTCCAGACGGCTGCCAAGTCCAGTGCAGCTCGGACAGGCCCCTTGCGGTGCATTAAAACTAAATAGACGCGGCTCAAGCTCTGGAATCTCCTCATCCGGATGGTCAACACAGGCATAACGCTGCGAGAATGTCTTTAATTCATCAGTATCAGCATCTAGAACCTCAACCACGCCCTGACTAAGCTCCAGCGCCTGCTCGACGCTCTGACTCAACCGGCTAGTTAGGTCATTGTTCATTGCCAGGCGATCAACCACTAACTCAATACTGTGCTTGTAACTTTTCTGTAACTGCGGAAACTCATCCAGCGCATACACTACCCCATCCACGCGTACCCGGGCGTAACCTAACCGTCGATACTGCTCTGGAATGTGCGCAAACTCACCTTTCTTATTTTTAACAATTGGCGCTAATAGCAGTAATCGCTTGCCGTCATACTGCTTGGCAATCTCCTGGATAATCGCCTCGGCTGTGCGGCGCGACACCGGCTTATGACAGCGCGTGCCGTCTGGTTTGAGAGCCGGACAATGCGGCGTGCCAATCCGCGCAAACAAGAGGCGCAGATAATCATAAATCTCGGTCACTGTCGCCACGGTCGAACGCGGATTGCGACTGGTTGACTTTTGGTCAATTGAAATTGCCGGACTCAGACCCTCAATGCTATCAACATCCGGCTTATCCATAATGCCTAAAAATTGCCGCGCATAGCTCGACAGGCTTTCGACATAGCGGCGCTGGCCCTCGGCGTAAATCGTGTCAAACGCTAGTGATGACTTACCGCTGCCACTCAGGCCAGTGATTATCACTAATTTATCGCGCGGGATCTCCACGTCGATATTTTTCAGATTGTGTTCACGAGCGCCCTTGACGCGAATTACCTCTGGCATATCTGGTCTATTATACCGAATAGGCGTTTATTTTTCCAGTTGCAGCGGACGGAACAATTTCCCCAATATCACATTTTGATGTATTTATAGCAACACATTATGCTTATGATTGCAAATATAATGATCGGCTGTTATAGTAAAATACATGAAGAGGTTTGTGATCATCTGTGGAATTGCCGTTGCCGTCGCAACCTTGTTCTATGTGACCCGCGAAGAGTGGTTTTCATTCGTAACGATAGGCCGAGTTCCGTTCACTAGCATGATCCTACCGGCGGCCGTCATGATGGGGTTTTGGATGATCATTGTGCCGGTATGTATCGTCTGGGGTAAGTCGATCAGCATTACCTTCTGGAATAGTATCGAGATGCTCGGGAGACTTGATCAACGTCGTATCAACCGACAGGTCCGCCTGGCAGCACGAGCTCGTCACACCGCAACGCAACAGGTTAGTCTAGCGATGGTTGCCGCGTGGTTAGTGGTAACCCAACGCTACGTGACACACACTGACACTGCTACGAAAGCGGATGATCAGTCAACTGCGCGATTAGCTGTCGCAACAAATTAAATACGCTATGCCTCGCTTATTCAATCTGATCTGTTTCTATAACGTCAGCTTCTGCTCTTTGCCTCATCTTGCACCCAGACTATCCCAAGTAGCGAAACGGTGCTCACCAATATCCGCCGCCAACTCACGCCAATAATTGATACCAAGTGCCTGTGATGATAAGTGGATGTTTAGCGTCAATGTAACCACGAAGCGGCCGGCTTTTACCCAGCTGCTATTTGTTTCTCTGCCAAAGCAGTCGACTTATAGCGCTGAACAGCCGAATTATATAATTGCCACGCTGTCATCGGGATGCCCAATCGCCTCCCCTCAGCTAGCACCTCGTCATATCCAGCCAGCCATTCACCAAATCCGTGCTTCATATGACCTGTTACCATATCAACAACATCAGGCTGTTGAAGTGCATGCTGCATTATCGGAGTTGCCACCCTTAGTGGCATTATTGATAATACATTAAGGGGGAAAACTCGCCACACTGCAACACCTTGATGACGACATAGGGACATACCATCACGAAGTGCCATAATTAGCCGTCGAATCGCCCCTGGGTCGTGCGTTAATGCCGAGAAACTACCGCTGCTAGCTATGGCGCCAGCGGTCGCTGACTGCTGGAGATAATGAACCTTCATCCAATCAAGCAGATGAGCATCATAGCTAGTTGCCACACCAGCCTCTTTTAAATGCTGCATAAACAACTTTGCTCCCGCCTTTATGCCACCAACCCGCGTCGGTGTCGGAAAGACAATAACCTTTATGCCATGATCATCACGCCCACCGCCAACACTGGAAGGAAAGGCGATAAAATAATCATCAGGCGATATATATTGATCAACCTCACTAGCCAGATGCCAATTGTTTTGCATAAATCCAATCCACCTAGCCTTCGGCTGATACTTTGCTAACATCGGTAGTACCGATTGAAGCTGACAGCGATTCACTGTCACTAGTATAACGTCGTAATAACCTTCTGGCGACGTGATACACTGTGGGTAAAATACTGTCGACTGATACATATCGTTACGCTGGCGCAAATCCTTTATAGCAAGCGGCACGCCTTGCGACACCTTCTCATACCGCTCAGGCAGCGCTAGCACATCAACATCATGGTGTGCCGTTAATAAATACGCGTACGTCCCCGCGCCATAAATCAGGTACCGCATCCTATTCCTCGGTCGGCACTATTGCCTCTGCCCACAGTTGCAATTCTTGTAAGATAAACTGCTGCTCATCGGTCGCTGTCGAGGCTAGCCGCTGCAGAGACGCCATAAATTGTGGTAGTTGCGCCTGCAGGTGTCGGGCCCGCCATGCTTCCCATTGCGTTAGATCATCTTCGCTGAGTGAGCGCGGAAAGTTGCGCGCTTTGTAGTGGAGTAGCAGCGGCGCCAACCGCTCGTCCTGAAACTCCGGATGAAAATCAGCTAGCTCGCGCTCATCGGCATTGCGCACCGCTTCTACTCGCAGGCGATCACGATCATGCAAAAAGCCATCGTACAATTGCGCTTCTGGGTCGGGCAACTTCTTAAATGCTGGCTTGTTTTCAACAATACTACGCAATTTTTCAGCAAAATCCGGGTGGCTCAACAACATATTTTGGTGTTTCTGCACCGTCTCCAGATCAAGCGAAATCTTCTGCCAACCATCGCCCTGTTCCAGTACACCCAGCGGAGCTACCACCGGACAACGATTGTACTGCAGTTCCTTGACAGGCAATTTGATGAAATCCTCAGCCCGCCGCTCCTCCCAGGAGGCGAACATTTTCTTCGCTAATTCCTCCGCACTCAACCCAACAAACGGTGTCGGATCATAGCGCAGGTCATAGACAACCACGCCACCGTTTCGACCAGTCGTCAACGGAAAGGCCACCGTGGTTTTGGAAAACTCTTTATCGTAGCGCCCGCTGGCATAGACAAATGGCTTTTTGTCATCGACATTGACTAGCTGCTGGACTAATTTTTTATCACGCATCTTTAGCAAATAATCATACAGCTGCGGCTGCTTTTGCTTAATCAATTTCGTCACGGCAATCAGCGCCGTCACGTCCGCCAAAGCATCGTGAGCGTTTTCATGTGCTATACCGTTGGCGCTGGTGATTAATTCCAGGCGGTTGCTTGGATCACCTTTGTAATCAAGCGGCCAATTGATTCCTTCCGACCTGAGCGCCCGCGTCAATCGCGCCACATCCAGCAAATCCCAACGTGAGCGGCCGTCTTTCCAGCTCCATTCGTACGGATCATGAAAATTGCGCCACAACAAATGGCGGATAAATTCGTCGTCAAACCGAATGTTATTAAAACCAACCACGATGGTGTCAGGGGTAAAAATTTCCTCACTGAGCATCCGGGCAAACTGCGCCTCGCTGTAGCCCTCCTCGACCGTTTTTTGCGGCGTGATACCGGTCACCATCAACGCATCAGGACTCGGCAGCGTATCATCATTCAGCGTTACCAGCAGGTTATACGGCTCGCCAATCGGTTCGAGATTCATGTCCGTCCGCTGCCCAGCAAACTGCATGATGCGGTCTTGCCGCGGATTTAATCCACTCGTCTCGAGGTCGTAGAAGAAGAGTGTTCGCGCCATATAACCCTACCCCTTGTTTATCGCCCGATATATTACTTCAAATGGCCGATGCTTAATTTGATTAATTGTACCCGTCACAAAGACGTCCTTTGATGGACAATAAAAAGCAAAACTACCACTCACACCACTATGACCGATAATCTCTGGTGCTGGAACAAACGGAGACAATATTCGCGGAATTTTGAGTTGCATCATCCCGCTTCCGTACTTGAGCGGCACAAATTGAATAGGTCGAAAAGTAGGATCAGTAATGTGTTTCTGAGAAAATAACTTGCCGCCGAAAAATGCTCGCAAGAACTGCATTAACTCGTTATTAGTTGAGACTATACCACCCTGTGCCATTTGTGTTGATAGATATTTCGGGAGCATGACTATACGGTCACCATTATAGACCGGCATGATGTCCTTTTCAGATAACGTATGGTAGTGCGTCTTAGTGAAGCCAAGCGGTTGGCAGATAATTTCTTTGAGCAGCTTAGGCAATGGCTTACCGGTAGCATGCTGACAGATCTCGCCGATTAGGAGCGCGTTGATATCGGCGTAATAAGCACGCTCACCGGGTTTACCTTTTGACGGCAACTCGACTACCATTTTCAACGCATCCTCTACGTTCACTGGACGGTCGTGCCGCAAGACTTCCTTAAACAACACTGTACCATCCAGTAATTTATCTATCTCGTAATTTGCAAAGCCTGATGTCTGATCAATCAAATGCCGCAGCGTTACCCCATCGACATTTGGTAGGCCGCCAACCATAGTCGCCGGTAACAGCTCAATCAACCGTGAAGTATAGCTAAGCTGTTTTTGATCAATCAGCCAGAAGGCTAGTGCATCAGTATATAGCTTTGAGATGCTCGCAATCACAAATGGCGAATCGCTGGTCATACCACCCTTTGATAGCTCTGCAATTTTCTTATCACCCCTGTATGCTAACAGTGTCGCCTGATGAATCTTCTTATTATTAAAAATTGTATCATTCATAAACTCGCTCCTAGCTAATCATAGTATAGCATACAACCAACAATACTCTGCTCTTCGGTTTTTGTGAGCTAGCACAAATACCCGTTGACCTTTACCTAAAAGAAGCCACGGCCGATCCAGTGTTGCACCTTATCGTGACTATGTATTAACTGATATCCCGGCTCTGTGAGTTACCCGTTATAACAACCAGGGATAAAGCAGCGGCCTACTCTATTCTTTTAATATATCATCGATTCTTTTACTGCTCAACCAGCGTAAACGGCATTGATTCGCCAATCTGCACCAAGGTCTCGCCTACCGCGCCCTGGCGAATTAGCTCGTGAGTGATACCCATTTTTCGCATGATATCCCGCAGGCGATTGACTGATTCAAATTGATCAAAGTTAGTACGACGAGCAAATTTTTCAATTTTAGCACCGTGGATAATGAAACTGACCGCATCTTCCTCGTCTATATTTTCGGGCTTCGCGCCAACAACCCGCTCCACCGTCCAGGCGTCAGACGCTGCTTGTGCATCCAGCGTGATTACTGGTAGATCATCACTCTCTTCCTCGACCATCTCCGCCTCACGCGCCCGATATTCAGTAACTTCACGGCGCAGCAAACGCAGCAGCTCAGTCACGCCAGCATGCGTTTGCGAGGAAATCGCCACTACTGGCGAACCGTTCGCCACATTCTGCAGTGCTGTCGACTGCATGGCAATAATCTCATCATCCAGCCCTTCACACTTCGTCAAAGCAATGATTTCTGGACGCGCCGCCAATTCTTCAGAATATTTTTCCAACTCGCGGCGAATGGTCTGGTATTTTTCCGCCGGGTCGTCACTATACGCATCAATCATATGCAGTAACACCGCCGTCCGCTCAACGTGGCGCAGGAACTGGTCGCCCAAGCCTTTACCTTCCGACGCACCTTCAATCAGCCCCGGAATGTCAGCGATCAACACTGAACCATCGTCAACATCCGCCACACCCAAATTTGGCGTCAATGTCGTAAATTCATAATTAGCAATTTCCGGTCGAGCATTGGAAACCACGCTTAAGAATGTCGATTTACCAGCATTCGGAAACCCAACCAAACCAACATCGGCCAGCAATTTCAATTCCAGCTCTGCCTCAAATTCTTCACCCGCCTCACCAAGTTCAGCCATCTTTGGTGCTTGGCGCGTACTGGACGTAAAGTGCGCATTACCAAAGCCGCCGTCACCGCCGCGGGCAACGACTGCTTGTTGCTGGTCTGCTGTCAAATCTGCTACTACCTTGCCGTCACGCTTGACTAACGTGCCCATTGGCACTTTGACGACCAGTGGCGAACCGCTTTTGCCGCGCTTGTTACGCTTACTGCCATCGCCGCCATTTTCTGCTTTTAGCTCTGGCTTGTACCGAAAATTCAGCAGTGTATTCAGGTCTTTGGTCGCCAAAAACACCACATCGCCGCCGCGTCCGCCGTCACCACCATCAGGACCGCCTTTGTCAACATATTTCTCATGCCGAAAACTGACCGCACCATTACCGCCCTTGCCAGCTCGCACTAATACTTTCGCTGTATCTACAAACATAATTTTAGTATATCAAAAAGCGCCCCCGAGAGATAGCGGAGGCACTTTGTTGCCTTAGAACATCCTAGTGGATAAAGTTATACCGACCAACTTCAGACATCGGGATTGTTCGATGCGTCACGACGTTATACCCAGCATAATTCATGTCGCTAACGTAGATCGTGCCACCTTCAACCCGCTCGACCATACCGACGTGGCCAAGACCGCCACCGCCCCATGTCGTCTGGAAGATTGCCCCTGGTGCCGGTGTATGATTAACAACAAAACCTGCTGCCCGAGCACTTGCCGCCCACGACGTTGCGTTGCCCCAGAAACTACCGATTGGTCGACCAAGTGCTGCTCGCCGCTCGTACACATACCACGTACAGTTGCCAAGAGCGTATCGATTGCCAACTGATGCTCGAGCGTAACCATAGCTGATACCACTGACTGCGCCGCCCGTTGTCCGCCCTGCATAACCCCGACGGCCCGAGCGCGACGCCACGTAACCTGGCTGCTCATTTTCTGGCAACACACCGCCTGGCAAGACAATCCGCGTATCTTTAGCAAGTGGTGCACCACTCGCGAGGTCGTTATATAATGCCACTCTCTCAGGATTTGCTTTATATTTCTCTGCCAATTTTTCGATAGTATCGCCGTCCTTAACGGTATAAACCACACCATCAACCATCGGTATAGTCAATGTTTTGCCGGCTTCAACTGCATCAGACGCCGTATTGTTCGCCCATCGTACCGTCTGAGCCGTCACGTTAAACCTCTTAGCAATAGAGTCTATTGTATCACCCTGTTTGGTGACATAGGTCTTGATGCCGCGCTGAGCGGACTTTTCCGGCTGGACGATTTGTGGCTTGGAGATAACCTCGGTATCACCCTGAGCCAATTCTTTTTTGATCGACAGTGTTGCCGTCGCTTCGCGCAAGTCACCCGCAGTCGGCAGATTAACTGTCTCAGCTAGATCAGTTACCGCATTAGCAGCCGCTAGCTGGTCTACCGAGACCTTATTGGCCTTATTCGTCTCATGAGCTGGGCCAGTAGACGGTGTGACCGGCTGGGAGGCGGACACCGAGCCCTGCCGGCTGGCAACCCCGCCCGTTTGGTAGCTCAATGCCAAAAATGAAATAACTAACAGAAAAATCCCACCGTACGCCGATACTGCGCTTAACTTGAGTTTTTTGCCCCGACGGGCAGATACTTGATTACGAATAACGCTTCTCCCGTGTCAATGTCTCCATCAACACTGACTACCGTACTAAGTCTTTCTTCTCGCACAAGAACAGGATGCATTGTCGACCTAATAATTAGTTAATATTGCTAAACGATTAGTTTTCCGCATCCGTGCGACCGTTCTGGTAGGCCCGCGCGCCTACACGGCGTATACCCTGTATGAGCGCAAGCTTGTTTCCATTATACGCGATCCTCTCATAATTTGTCAATGCTTTATCTTGTAATACACCTCACCCTTTAGCATATACACCAGCCCAACAACAAAGCTCAAAATGACTGCATGTGGCACCACCGCAGACATCGCCATAATCATCGCAAAGAGAATGGTAGCAGGAGCAATATACAACAGTGTCACGACAAGTATGAACGCACATATGAGTGCGAACGGCACTCGCACCATCAAGGTTAGACCAATATTGCGATAACGCAGACCCCGCCTCTGCTTGATTCTCTCCGCCTCAGATAGTTGATCGGCTGAACGCGGCTGCCAGTATGACGCTCCCTTAGGCATCGCGATAATCTTCCATAGCCACAGCGAACCAATAGTCGTACACGCCACCATAAACAATATAGCCGGGAGCGAGTTATTAAAGGCTAGTATAGCACTAAATATCGCACGGGTAACCTCTCGAAGTGCTGAACTAAATGGGCCAACCTGAGAGATATAGAACAGCGCCAATACCACGAATTGCACCACCGGATACACCACAGCCATGGCAAGCGCAGCGATGCGTTGCCGGTACTGGTCAGTTCGACGGGACTGCTTCAAGACAATGAGACCCTGAACGAGGAGTGATGCGATAGCCATACCGATAATAGCCAGTATTAGTGGCATATCCTGAAGGTTCCTAAAGAATAGCGGTAGCTGACCTATGAATACCCCTGCCGAACAAACAAGTATTGCCGCCTCAATAATAATGACTGCCTCACATCGAATGTTACGCTCTGGCGAAGACGTAGCTTGTTTCTTGGGCTTATCCTTTGTGGTCGTCGTCTTTGTCATTCGAGGATTTTCTCCTTTCTTTTTGAAGTATCCTACTGTCTATTATACCAGAGTATTTTTATGTTTTGACGTCAACAAAAATAGCTCGCTATCAAAACTGAGCGAGCTACTGCAAATTCAAACGGGATAACTATCCTTATAAATATTTGGTGACCTCACGGAGAATCGAACTCCGATTGCCAGGATGAAAACCTGGTGTCCTGACCGTTAGACGATGAGGCCATCAAACAGGTCGTATTGTAGCAGATTGGCGATATTTTGTCTAGGAATTAGCTGCGGCTGCTGGCTGCGGCAAAAATTGACTTTTACAACATTTTGGTGTATTCTACATAGAGTTATGAGGATAAAGGAGGAAGCTATGCGAAACTTATCATCACTATTCCGCTCGCTATCGCTGCGCCACTATGCCGTTTTAGCGGTAGTCGCAGTTACAGCGGCAGTGCCAACTACATTATGGGCGCTAGATTCTGATCACTCCGCCAACACCAATACCCAAGCGCCGACGAACACAAAACCTACGCCGGTTTACAGCTGTAATGCGCTCAGCATTGATCAGTTTTCAGCTACTAGTTTCAAGTTCTCGGTCAAATATTCCGCTCATGGTGGCGCAACCTATAAGACAACAATTTACAAAGTCTACGACGCCAGCGGCAAAGAAGTATACCGAACTGGTAACGAGTTTAAGGGCTTCGCGCCAGGCACGTACACGGTTAAAGCCTTTATCGTCGTTGACGTAAACGGCAAGGAAGAGACGGTGACCAGCGATGCCTGCACCAAACAGGCCACAGTCCCTGGCGAAACCCCGGCTCCACAACCAAAGCCTGAGCCAAAACCACAACCGAAACCTGAACCAAAACCAGAGCCAAAGCCAGATAAACCACCGAAAATCACTCTAGCGCTTGCCGTCAAGACTACCGTCAATGGTGCGCAGCACAAGACAGTTGCCGTCAACGAGGCCTTCACCTACCAGGTAACTGTCACCAACACGGGGACGGTTACGCTGCGGGATACGTATGCCACCAATACCGCACCACAAGGTGTAACCTATCTAAAGGCGTCTGGCGGCACAATTCAAAATAATACCTGGCAGACATTGATTAGTGAGCTCAAGCCAAATGAGTCAAAGACATTTACTATTGACGCGGTCGTTAAACAATACGTCGCGGGCACATTGACCAGCACAACCTGCCTCAAGAGCGAGCAGGCTTCGCTTGAGGGTCATAGCAATTGCAGCAGCGCCACTATAGAGGTGACCAAGCCGCAGACCCCGGCTCCCCAACCAAAGCCAGCGCCAACGCCACAACCAAAACAACCAAAGCCAGCGCCGGCTGACCCGAAGCAACCAAACCCAGCCCAACCAGCTCCCCAACCGAAGCCTGAGCCAAAAACGCCAGACCAATCGAAACAGCCATCGACTAACGACAATCAGCAGTCACCATCAGCCTCAGGTGGTACACAAACCGCGAACCCACCTGCCGCACCGACGACCGTTGGCGAACTACCGCGGACCGGTAACGCCACCGACACGCTCGTTGGTGGACTGAGTCTTGGCGCCCTACTCACCGCCGGGGTTGCCTACCTCATCAGTCGACGTCACGTATAATCATAAATCTGATTGACGTGGATACCCCTCGCACCCCGAGGGGTATTTCATGGTACAATAGTATTATGGCAAAACAGAAGAAAAAGCGCTCTAAGAAATACTCTGGCGTTGACGCCGCAACAACTCGGCCCAGTGTCACGCGCATCCAGGCGGTTAGCCGCTCGTCGGCCGGTCAATGGCTATATGAACGCAAAAAAATACTGCGTGGTGTCGGCATCGGCGTAGTAATAGTCGTCATCATTATTGTGATTATCACGGGTATTATTAGTCTGTTCCGATAATCAATATTTCTCAGCGACCTGTCACCTTTTTCTTGTTCGCGGCCGACCTATCAAGTGGCAGACGAAAACCGAACGTGCTGCCCTTGTTTTCTTTTGACGTAAAGATCATTGATCCGCCGTGCTCTAACACAACTTTACGCGCCAAAAACAAGCCAACGCCCGTACCGTCAGGACGACGCTTGCGAGCATTTGAAGCGCGAAAGAATTTACCAAACACGCCAGACTGCTCAGCTTTTGGCACACCGACACCTTGATCTTCAACCGTAAACACCACTTCCTGCGCGTCACAGCAAAGCGACACCTTGACAGTTGTTTGTTCTTTAGAATAAAAGATTGCGTTATCAATCATGTTCATGATGACTTGGCGGAGTTTTTCGGCGTCAATCGGCAACGTCGGAACATCATCGTCAATATGCACCGAAAGAGTGATGTTATGCTGCTTGGCCACAATCTTCAGCAGAGCCATTTCACTTTGTACAATATCACCGAGGTTAGCCGGCTGACGATTCATAGTGAATGTCCCGGTCTGTAAGCGAGAGATACTGAGAAAGTCATTGATCAGTTGTACCATGCGCTCACTCGAGGAAAAGGCTTCGCGCAGAACAGCTTTTTGTGTTGGACGAACTGGGCCGAGATCACCTTGGAGCAACATATCGAGATAGCCCTTGATACTGGTTAGCGGTGTCCGCAGCTGATGCGATGCCATAGAAATAAACTCATTCTTCGCCTCGTCTAGCCGCTGTAGCTGCTGGTTACTCATCCGCAGTTCCTGCGTCGCCGCCTCGACACGCTGCTGTAGTTCGGCATTCAGCTCATTCACCTCCTCCATCGACTGAGCATTTTTAATCGCAATCGCCAGCTCACCACGCACCGCCCGAAGCATTGAGAGATCGCGCTCGACATAATTATTTTTCTGACTTTCGCCGATCAGCACAAAACCAACGATGTCTTCCTGCAGCGATAATGTCATGACGATAGCCAGTTTTTGTAGTTTCATCGTCCGCCGTAGCTGCTCTGGCAGCGATTCGACGACCGCTACGTCATCAAGTTGTTCAATTTGGTGTTGCGCTGCCAATCCCGTTAGATCAACTTGCGGCGGACGAGTGTGTCCACGTGAGCCAAATATCCGAAAGTGCCCGTCATCATAGACCGCAAAGATCACCTGACGGGCCTTGAGGAGCCGCGTCAGGCACGCCGCCAACCGAGTCGTCAGCAACCGCAGCCCCATTGCGTGCAGCAAAATTTGCCCAATCTCGTTGATAAAACTTTCAATGGTATAATCCTGTCGATAAAACAACTTGTCGGTCAGACGATCAAAAAACTGCTTGGTCGGTTGAAACAAAAACCCTAAAAACAATGCCGCCAGCACGCCCCAAAAGCCCGGTATCCCACTGATGTCGTGACCGCTGAGCGCACTGACAAGCGCCGAAATAATATATGTCGCCGCATAATATACGATCGCCAACAAGCTCAACAACATCGCATATGCAATCGTTCGCACCGCCGCATCTTTCAGACCAAAGAGACGATGCTTGACAATCGTTAGGTACGCCAACGGTATAAAAATAAAGGTGCTCAGCGGACCGGCCCAAATGAGATCGTAGCGACCGACAGCTGGTAGTAGCAAATTAAATACCATACCCACGCCGCCAGCAATTCCATAGGCATAGGAAATCAGTCGTAACTGAGAGCGCACCAAAAGCGCACTGCGACGACGAGCCTGATACGCGAGAATGATGAGTGCCGCCAAAAACAGCAGTATGAAATATGCCATATAAACGAAATAACCGATCGGATGGATGACAACGGTATGCTCATCCACTACCACTTGTGCTATCAGCCAATCAACTCGCACGACAATCACCGCAGCAACGATACTAAATAACACCCAAGCAGTGACCGGTAACCATTTCATCGTTCGTCGGGAGCCGATATGAGCCGCCACCGAGATCATGGCTGCCGCGATCAGTGCTGCTCCAATGTAATATATCCTCAGGTATATTAGTGCCGCCGCCAGTACATTCGTCGCTAAAAACGCCGCAATACCCAGTGCCCACAGCGCAATGCCAACCGTCAGCACAAAAAAGAACCGGGTTGCCGGCTGACGTGGTTGATGAGCCACGACCATGAGGCCAAACACCAGCGACATCACCCCGGCAATGATCAGCCCCGCTATCTCCATGCCCACTCCCTCGTCATATTTCTAGTGTACCACCAACCTTTGGTCTACGCATAGCATATAGTGCATAGACGCCGTCATCAGGACAATATACATCGACCTGCCAATCACCCAGGCCCGCCGCCCCCGCGATCCGCTGCATTGTTTCGATTGACCGAGGCTGGATATGTGGCCACTGCACGACATTGAGCGTAAAGCCTAGCTGCGGATGCGTATCACGCATATTACCAATCAGTAGCAACCCGCCGGGTTTCACCAATTGGGCAGCATTAGCTAGGAAAGTTGCGGCATTAACCTGCAACGCCGTCGGTCTTTCATCTGAAGGCACCTCAGGCACATACTCCAAAATTCCAACGGCATCAACTGCATCATATGCAGCCCCCTCAAGGCCAACCCGTCGCCGCAGTGCTCGAGCTGCTACGTTCATTTGTGCGTCTACCGCAGGCAGAACTATACCCTGAGGGCGCAGAATATTCATACAGCGAACATCAATAGACTGCTTGACTTTCATTGCCTGAGCATACGTTTTTGCGGCCCTGAGTGCCGACCGGTCAAGATCAACCAGTGTGACTCGCGGCACAGCATGACCATTCTCTTTGATGTGCCGGAGCGCCTGACAAACCGGCTGAGCAGCGCCGCAAGCTAGACTAACCCACTGCTGCTCTGTGGCGCCCAGAGACGCTTGATCAATAACGTGCCTGGCAAGAATATCCTGAACAATTTCACCGCGACTGCGAATACCGTGCGCATCCAAAATATTACAGGCCCAGTCGCACACCTCTGGCGAGACTGGCTTGCCATTCGCTAATTGCTCAATGCTCGGATCATATAACAGGTCTAGTGCTGCCGCCGTCGGTATCAGTTCCAGCCAATTCTCAACGCCAGGAACCCGAGCGATCAACTCACGTGTTGCTAGATTCGTATCATCAATTATCGTTCGCTGGCGTTTAATTGCCGCCGTTAGATCAGCCTCACCATGAAAGCCCATACCAGCTAACACCTCCAGCTCCGCCGTTATCCTATCGTAGGATGACGTCTGATATCGGTCACACGTCGGCACTGGATGAATCCGCCACCGATCCATCTCAAGTTCCGCCCCGCACTCTGACAACTCAACCTGGCCATAACGATCTGGCTGAATAGTTACGCTTTCACGCTGCTTTATTGTCACTTTGCCCACCTCTTTTGTGCTAGTTTTACAATACACCACTGCCTGCTATAATACAATTATGGTTAAAATTGCTATCATCGAAGATGACGCGACGATCAGTCAGATGTATCGAATGAAGTTTGAGGCGGACGGATTTGACGTGCGACTAGCGAGTAATGGCACAATTGGCGTGGCGCTCGTCGAATCGTTTCGTCCAGATGTTATTTTGCTTGATATCCAGATGCCAGAGATGGACGGAGCTGAGGCCTTGCGACATATTCGCTCACACGCGTGGGGCAAGACCATACCGGTTATCGTACTGACCAACCTCGGCGAAGAAGAAGCCCCGCGCGAGATGCGCTCACTTGGCATCCAAGGCTACATCGTCAAGGCCAACCTCACCCCGCGCCAAGTCGTCGCCCAGGTCAAATCAGTCACTACAAAGCCGTGATTTTCTACCGGATATTAACCCGGCGCAGGCACGCCGTAATCACATTATCAAACAATGCGCTCACTGTCAGCGGGCCGACACCGCCTTTTTCTGGTGTCAAGTGAATATCGGTGCGCGTCCGATTCGCCGGTGCCACGTCACCAACAATCTTGCCATCCTCCGAGGCAGTTCCTGCGTCAACCACCACCGCACCAGGTCGGATCATATCCGGCTGGATTAGTCCTGCCACACCGGTTGCTGTCACAATAACGTCATACTCATATAACCGCGATAAGGCATCGCCCCTACCAAACACCGTTACATCTAGTCCCGATGCTCGCCACATCCGCTCCAGCGGCGCACCAACCAGCCGCCCACGCCCGACAATCGCCAACCTTTTACCAGCTAGCTCCACACTATAGCCCGCCAATAGCCAATTGATGGCCATCGGTGTCGCCGGGTCAAACAGCGTTCGCTCAGAATTAAGGCCATCGACGTCTTTTTCCGGTGCCACCAGCCGCACAATTTGATCAGTCTGCTCTGGCTCGGCGAGCGGCAGTTGGACGATAATTCCCTGGACGTCATCGCGTTGGTTCAGTGCCGTGATTGTCTCCGGTAGCTGACGAGTCGCCACCCGACAAATTTCTACCTCAATCAAAATATCCGTACCGTAGCGCTGCTTGAGGCGCATGTAGGTAGCAATGACTGGATTGTCCGAATCGGTGACGATGGCGAGGCGTGGCTGAATGTGGTGCGCTTGACGGAGCATGCGGACTTGCTTTGCCTGACGCTGCTTGATAAACGACGCGAGTTCTGCACCATTGAGAGATTTCATTGTTTGATTGTAGCAAATCAGCATGAGCACGTCGAGCGCCTTGAGGATGGTAGCCGCCTGTGGTATAATCGGGAAGCTTGGCGGATGTAGCTCAGTTGGTTAGAGCGCTGGATTGTGGCTCCGGAGGCCGTGGGTTCGAGCCCCATCATTCGCCCCAAGCATTGTCCGTAGCAAAAGGTGCGGCGTTATGTTTACCTTCACCACTCATTATGCTATAATCTGGACTGATTGGGCCAGTAGCTCAGCTGGTTAGAGCACCTGCCTCTTAAGCAGGGTGTCGAGGGTTCGAGCCCCTCCTGGCCCTCCAAGGAATTATTAAACCCCAGTTTGCCTGGGGTTTTAGTATGCGTGGTAAATCATACTGTTTATGAAAATGGGTTATAGCCGCGTGAAGGCGGCTCTTGAAATCGAGGCGATGGTTGCGACGAACAACCGGTACCACCCTCGCTCGCGGGGCGAGGCGGCGGTGTATTTCGTGCCGATAACGACGGCTCCGCTTGGCGTAGCGGATTGCCCACAAAGGTACGATTGGAAAGCGGAACATCGCTAGTCGTGTTATGGTCTTCCGCTATATCGTCGGTGCTTGCTGATGGTACATAACCGCGCGCACCCAGCGCTGATGACTGATAGTTTCCGATCCGCTGACGATCACAGTTGCGGTCGCTCACTCGACGACTTCGACCGGTATTACCAAACGCCGGCTGCGTCCGTGGCCGATGCGCCATTAACCGCTGAACTAACCGACGCGACATTCGCGGTTTACCACTAGCATCCATATGACCCTCCTTCGATCATTCCTGGCGCCCCGAGTAGGATTCGAACCTACGACCTTAGGCTTAGAAGTCCTCTGCTCTATCCAGCTGAGCTATCAGGGCATGTTCACATTATAGCATCTTTCTGGTACAATAGTGCAAGCTCGCGGGTGTAGTACAGCGGCTAGTATGCAAGTTTTCCAAACTTGAGATGGGAGTTCGATTCTCCCCACCCGCACCAATGCAAGATAATTTCAATCCGCAAAAAAGGGCATCATGGATCCATATTCATACACAAACACGTCACCATACCAGCCACAGGACATCGAAGACGCCTCCGAATTTTATGACGTGATTGAGCGTAGCAGCCTAACGCATCAACTGTCTGAGTCACGGCCGTACGTTTACTGGACAATGGAAATTTATGACAAGGCCAACGGCATCAAAGGCGGCGGCGGCCTGGGCGTATTGGCGGCAGACACGCGGCGGGTAGCCGAAAAGCTGGAAGTGCCATTTGTGGTGGTGACGCCATTTTACCGCAGCGAATCACACCAAAAAATTACCGATCTCGCACAGACTGAATACGTCGAAAAAGTCTCGCCCCAGGAGTATGGCTTTCATTATATTGATGAGGTTTCGGTTAGCTCCGCCGGCTTTCCCGATGCTAGCCTCAGCGTCTTTCGCAAGACACTCGGCTCAACGCAATTTGTTACCATCTCAGAGCCAAACTTTGGGCAATTGTACGAAGGCGAAGGCTCGGGTGATCACCGGCTGTACCAAGAAGTGGCGCTTGGGTTTGGCGGCTATAAAGCCTTGAAATTACTCGGCATCAAGCCAGCCGTCATCCAGCTCAATGAAACCGCAACAATTTTTGCGGCGTTGGCTCGACTGGATGAACTATGCGCCAACGGCATGAATCTGTATGAAGCAATCGTCTACGTGCGTAAACACACGCTCTACACCAACCACACCCTGCTCCAGGCGGCTGAACCAGAATTCCACCGCTCGCAATTTGAAAAATTGGTACTGCCAAACCTCAAAAGCAATGCTGTGCGCTGCTGGCTGATGGAGCAATTTCGGGGAGACGTCCTGCGACCAAACTTGTTGGCAATTGAGCTGACCGAAGCCAAAAATGGCGTCAGTAAGCTGCACGCCCGCGTGGCAAATTTCCGCGACCGCAACAACGACAAGGTTAAATTTCACGCCATCACCAACGGCATCGACCTGGAAACATGGGTACTGCCGGAAATCCTGCAGGCTTATCGCGAACATGCCATTATTGATAAATTTGGCCTACCGACCGAACAGTGCCAAGAGGCGATCAGCGGGCTATCAGCCGCCACTATTCGATCACTCAAGCGTACTGGCCGGCTGGAATTAAATCGAGTTCTCGCCAGGCGCAAGGATCAATACAACAACCCAGTTCACCTACCCGAGGACGCACTGGTGTTCGACTTCAAGCGACGATTCGCCAATTATAAGCGGCCGCATCTACCATTTGAGCGTCCGGAAGTGCTCAAGCAGATTCTGCTCGATAACAACGCTCACTACATTCTTGCTGGTAAAGTTCATCAGGGCGATCATGATATGTATCAGCAGCTCCTGACCATCCTCAAGCTCGTTGATAGCGACCCTGTCCTGCGTGAGCGCGTCCACTACATTCAAGATTACGATGAGACCCTGGGACGAGCGCTAGCGATTGGCTCAGATATTGCTATCAACGTGCCGATCATTGGCCTCGAGGCCTGCGGTACATCATGGGAAAAAGACATCGCCAATCTCAAGCTGCTCATCTCTACCAGTGACGGTGGTGTTGCTGACATTAAACCAATTGCCTGTCTCGAGGTGAGCGGCGTGAACTCAGAGGACGAGACCACCTCGCTCTACGCTAATATGCGGCGGGCAGCACAAATTATCGCCAACGACGAGCTACTGACACAGCACATTCATCGCCAGCTCACGGCCTATCTACCGATCATATCGGGTGCACGAATGCTCAAAGATTATCTCAAGTTTCTGTTTCCTGCCCGTCATACAACCAAATAGAGCCAATAGCAGAACACTGCGTAACTACTCGGTAATAACTTCAATCTCTGCACCCAGCGAATTAAGCCGCTGCGCTAGTTCCTCGTAGCCGCGATTGATCGAATACACATCGCGCAAGATTGACACGCCCGGTGCCGCTAACATAGCGAGCAGCACCACGACCGACGGCCGCAGCGCTGGCGGCGCCACAACATCAGCGGGCTTCCACCTAGTCGGGCCAGTGATATACACCCGATGCGGATCAACCAGTTCGATCTGTGCATTCAACTTGCTCAGCTCGGTGAAATAAATTGCTCGGTTCTCATAACTCCAGTCGTGCACTAGTGTCCGGCCTCTCGCAACCGTTGCAATTAATCCCAAAAACGGCAAGTTATCCATATTAATTCCCGGGAACGGCAGCGCATGGATCTTGTCTTTTGGTGCAACCAGCTCGGAATGTTTCAATGTAATGTCCACCAAGCGAGTGCGGCCATTGTTGGCTGCATATTCCTCACTTAATTCATATTGCAAACCCATCTCAGCCAATGTTGCCAGCTCAATTTCCAGAAACTCAATTGGCGCCCGGCGCACCGTGATTTCTGAATCAGTCACCACGGCCGCCGCGATAAAGCTCATCGCCTCGATCGGGTCTTCAGACGGGTAATAATCAACTGCTGTATTGATGTGCGACCGGCCCGTGATTTTCAGTGTCGTTGTACCAATTCCTTCGATGGTCACGCCCAATTTCTGCAAGAAGAAACACACATCCTGTACCATGTAGTTCGGGCTCGCATTGCGAATAATGGTGGTGTCCGGAGACAGTGCCGCCGCCATGATAACATTTTCCGTCACCGTATCGCCGCGTTCAGTCAATAAAATTATCCGATCGCCTGTTGTCGGCTCGACGCGCGCATGATAGTACCCACCCTCGGCCTCTACCTGCATCCCAAAATGCTTCAGGCCCGACAGATGTGGCTCCACCGTGCGCTTACCGAGGTTACAGCCACCGGCAAATGGCAACTGAAAATCATGATATTGATGAAGCAGCGGGCCGAGGAACATGATCACGGTACGCGTGCGCTTGGCAGCAGCGATATCCATATCCTCCAGCCTCAGCCGCGCCGGTGGAACAATCTCCAGGTCGTTCTTTCGCAGCCAACGGGTTTTAACGCCAATCGAGTTGAGCACCTCAATGATCCGGTTAACCTCTTCGATACGTGCCACATGACGCAAGGTCGTTTTTCCCCTGTTGAGCAAGCTAGCGCAGAGCAGCCCCACGGCTGCATTCTTGCTCGTTTTGACCGATATATCACCAGAAAGTTTTTTACCGCCATGCACCCGAAAGTTCATCTTGCCTGAGTGGTTAAGCGTCACGATATCACAATTGAGTACATCGCTAATCCTCATTAGCATCTCAACACTGATATTTTGACCGCCGTTCTCGATACGATTGATGGCGCTCTGTGATGTACCAATGGCCTCAGCTAGCTGTGTCTGGGTGAGGCCTTTGCGATTACGATTTTCGGTGATAATAACGCCGATTTTTTGGAGATAATCATTCATGCTCATAACATACAATATATCACACATGATATATAATGTAAAGTGCTATAATAGAAGAAAAGGAGGGAGTGTCATGCAAGATACACAGGTCGCCGATTTGATTGCGGCAGAAATAAAACGGCAGCAGTTGGGGATCGAAATGATCCCAAGCGAAAATTACGTTTCAACTAGTGTACTCAAGGCGCTGGGCAGCGTCTTTACCAACAAATATTCTGAAGGTTACCCCGGCCGGCGCTATTACGGCGGACAAGAAAACACCGACCAAATTGAACAGCTGGCGATTGACCGCGCTAAACAGCTATTCGGCGCTGATCACGCCAATGTTCAGCCGCACTCTGGCGCCCAGGCCAACGAGGCGGTGTATTATGCATGGTGCGAGCCGGGCGATACCATTTTGGCGATGGACCTGGCGCACGGCGGACACCTGACGCATGGCGCGCCAGTCACCCGCTCAGCCCGTGAGTATACCTTCGTCCGCTACGGTATCAAGGATGTCGAGACTGGTGAAATTGACTATGAAGAAATTCGCCGTTTGGCGCTAGAACATCGGCCAAAAATCATCTTGGCGGGCTTTTCGGCCTATCCACGAGAACTAGATTATGCCAAGTTTGCTGAGATTAGCAACGAAGTCGGCGCTATGTTGATGGCAGACATGAGCCACATCGCTGGATTAATCGTTGGCGGCGTGGCTAAAAATCCGTTTGATTATGGCTTTCACGTTATCACCACTACCACGCACAAAACCTTGCGCGGCCCGCGCGGCGGCTTGATTTTGTCAAAAGGTGTGGTCGGCAATCCTTTGAAGCGACCGGAAAAGACCTTAGAAAACTTGCCAACACTAATCGACCGGGCGGTCTTCCCTGGCACTCAAGGCGGCCCGCACATGCACACCATCGCTGCCAAAGCAGTGGCCTTTGGCGAGGCGCTACGCCCAGAGTTCACGGAATACGCCCAGCAAATCGTTAAAAATGCGGCTGTTCTGGCAGATGAACTAAAGCGCGGCGGCCTGAAATTAGTAACGGGCGGCACCAGCAACCACTTGGTGCTGGCGGATGTTTACGGCAGCTTTGACATTGATGGCAAAACTGCCCAGGAGCGGCTGGGAGCCAGCGGCATTACCGCCAACGCCAACGCCATCCCGAACGATACCCTGCCGCCATTCCGCCCCAGTGGCTTGCGCCTGGGAACGCCAGCGGTAACGACACGCGGCATGACGGAGGCGGAAGTCAAACAGATTGCCAAGTGGATTATTACAGCGATAACCGCAGAGGACCCGACAGAATACGCAAAAATTAAGCAACAAACTACTAGCCTTGCAGCGCGTTTTCCGCTACCATATAACTAATACTAAATAACTTGGGGGGCAAATCAGAAATGATTTCTTCAAACAAAACTAAAGGTTTCACATTGGTTGAGCTCTTGATCGTCATCGTGGTCATCGCTATCTTGGCTGCTATTTCGATTGTGGCGTACAATGGTGTGACAAATAAGGCTCGGGATGATGAGCGAGTGGCTGATGCACGAGATATTATTAACGCTGCTGCAGTGTACAACTCAGAGAATACCCATTGGCCAACAATATCAGAGCTAGGATCATTCAACACGGTTAAACTTTCAGATCAGACAAAGAGTCGTCTTGGAACTGTGGCACCAAGTGCAGGTGATAAGAATAAATACCAATACAAGCTGTGCGGGACTGCTCCGAATTTCACTGGGGCGAAAGTCACTTACTGGAAGGAGGTCATTAGTAGTCATGAGCACCACGAGAAAACAGTAAGCAGTGGCAGCGGTTGCTAAAGAGACACGTTACCATAAATAAAATAATCCCCGGCACTGCCGGGGATTATTTTACTTATATTAAGAGCTCCTACTCTACAGGGATTATGAGCACTTGCCAGTCTTCATGACAATCTTGTGGTTGGTCTCACCATTACCCAAAACATCTTTCCAGTAGGTAACTTTGACACCAGATACGGCAGTACCATCCATACAGTGCGCAAAGCCAAAGAGATGTTTATGAGCATCATCTGGTTCTGGCGCTGGCGTTGGTGGGGTTGTCGCACCACCAAGACCGGTTATCGCTTTCTCGGAAAGTTTAATGGTCTGGTACTTCACTACTTCTTCGACGGTTGGCCACTTATCGTTATCTGCATTATACGAAGCCGCTGCATTCAGGATGCTCCTTGCGTCTGAAGCCCGCTCATCATCCCGAGCCTTATTTGTCACACCATTGTACGCCACAATCGAAATAGCAGCCAAGATAGCGATGACCACGATGACGATCAAGAGCTCAACCAATGTGAAACCTTTAGTTTTGTTTGAAGAAATCATTTCTGATTTGCCCCCTATTTTTAGTTAGTTATTATTGTAACTTGATTGTAGCAAAGCGATTATAAAAGCGCAAGCATTTTACGAATAATTCCCTGATTCGACTCACGTTGGCCATAAAAACAGAGGTAGTACCTCAAAGCACTTCCTGCTCGGAACAGGCGTTATCCACACGACCCACCCGAACCCGCTATGGACACGAGGCGCCGGCCGTACCATTAACAGCAACATTGATTGACTTGATGAGGCGCTGGCTGGAGTACTGGATGTTTTCACCAGCAACGGTTTTAGTCACCCCGAGGCTGACCTTGAGCGTACCGTCGTTGATCTTGCAAACATTGAAATTAAGCACCGTACTGGTGTCGATGATTGTCTCGACTGCCCCGTCCAGCTGCCAGATACGGTCACTGGCACTCGGACATGAGCCATCGTACATCGTCTTGCGCTTGAGTTCCGAGCCGCTCTGGAAATATTCAGTGGTATAGGTCTTGGCATCGGCAATGGCAACTGCTCCCCACGCCACGCCGCAATCACTTTTTTGGATCAGACGCCGCGTCGGACTGTAGGGATTGTCGCTGGTGGCCAGACTATGCATGCGTACATATGACGAGGTTGTTCCCTCAAGCGTAGTACTGAGCCGCACGTCCGCCTCAATCCGATCAAGTGCCGTTAGCACATCACTCTGTAGCTGTGACCTGGCACTAGTGATCATCGATGAGCCAGTAAGGTTGATGATCAAGCCGATGATACCCGCCAGCACCAAGATAATGACTGGCGCAATCGCCAAGATCTCGACCAGCGTAAAGCCCCGGCTGCGCTGTCGCCGATTAGAATTAGCCCGAAATGTACGTCGCATGCACCACCTCCTGCGCTGGCGTTCCATAAGTAATAATCACTGCGACGCGAATCACTGCGACGCTGTTTGGCACTTTACAATACTCGACTCGGGCACGAACCGGACTCGGTAGTATCGGTGTGGTTGGTGGCGTCACCTGTTCAGTCTTGACCGCACCACTACCGCAAACCTCGGACACTGTTTTGTACAGGCCGCGTTCACGCAGAATACTGTATCCGATACTGGCGGCCTCCGACGTACGGCGAGCCTCAGTATTGCGCGCCAACACCGCCCCGTACAGTTGGTAGCCGCTCATTATAAAGATCCCGGCGATAATCAAGGTGATCATCAATTCGACAACGGTGAAACCGCCCGCATGCTTTAGAGACGTTTGCTGTTGAGTACTTGCCATTTACCCGGCTCCTTTGTTTCTAAATGATAAAAAATCGTATAGCGCCGACAGGCCGTACCTATCTCGTCACACACGCCACCGTAAACCCCAGCAATGTAGACGTACGCACCGTTCGGATAATTAGTAATCTTGGTGTTTTCGTAATCATCCTTCTTAGCAAGTAGCTGACCCACGTTAGCGATCGGATTGACACCGAATGTACCGTTAATCGCCGAAATAAGGCGTTCTCGATCCAGTGGGCCGGTCTTGGCGGCACCACCCAGTTCGTCAAACGCCGCTGCAAACTGCGCCGCAGTCATCTTGCCAGCACCGCTGGCGCCAGAAACATACGCCGGATAGCCGCCAGCAGGCTTGATGACGTTACCGGCACTGTCACGAATTTCCCGCGGATAGACGCTCTCGAGGTAGTTCTGCAAGGCCAGTACATCGGCTTCACGCTCCTTATCGCGTGCCGCTGCCTGATAATTACGAAAACTTAATGTCGCGAGCACCAGCAAAATCGCCATGACGGCAATAGCAATGATCAGCTCGACTAGCGTAAACCCCCGTCCCTTCATACCCCCATCATACTCGGAAATAGATATAAGCGCAAGCGTTTTGGCACTCAAATTTCCAACGGTTCTTGCTGAATCTGGATGTGGAACTTATCGTACACTGCCTGGATAATGGCGTCACGTGCCGCCGCCAGATCGTGATAGCTCGTTGCCGACTCATTGATCAATACCAGCGCGTTCTTGTTGTGCACCCGCATGCCGTGTAGCAATACCCCTTTGAGCCCAGCCTGTTCAATCAGCCAACCCGTCGGCACCTTGTGTCGGCCGTCCGGCATGTCATAGGACGGGGCATCCGGATACTGTTCACGAAGTTCATTCAGCTGCCATGATTCAATCAGCGCGTTCTTGAAGAATGAGCCAGCATTAGGTCGCTCGGTCGGATCAGGTAACTTATCAAACCGAATCGCCATCACCGCGTCGCGGATCACCTGCGGCGTAAAGGTCGTGATGTTCATGTTGGTCAAATACCGCTGCAAGCCGGCATAGAACGGCGGTTTTGGCGCTGCGTGATGGAGCTTGATGGTAATTGAGAGGATGCAGTAGCGGCCGCTTGCCTCACCACGAAAAATACTATGCCGATACGAAAACCCGCACTCCGCTGCATCTAAGGTCACCACCCGGTCAGTCAGTGAGTCGTACGCCTCTAGCTCAGTGAGCACATCAGCAACTTCCTGGCCATACGCGCCAACGTTCTGCACCGGCGCAGCGCCGGCTGTACCGGGGATGACCGACATCGCCTCGATGCCGCTCAGACCCATGGCGACCGTACGCTTGACTACCTCGTCCCATATTTCACCCGCACCAACCTTGATCGTTGCCGTCTGGCCATCATCAGTCAGTACTTCAAACCCCTTGATTCGATTGAGCAACACCGCCCCCTCAAACCCTTCGTCGCGAGCGATGACATTACTACCGCCACCCAAGACAAAAATTGGGATGCCCTGCACCTTGGCACTTTTATATAGCT
>CAUUMU010000007.1:0-26137 GCA_963546435.1 uncultured Candidatus Saccharibacteria bacterium | reverse complement strand
CCATTTGTTTCTGCACCGCCAGGACGTCGTCATGACTGATCACGCCGTCCTTCGACACGCCGCGCTCCGCCAAAAGCTCCACCATTCGCGCCTCAATTTCCCGCATAGCTTCTGGCTCGGCATGCATGTTTTTCTGGATTAAATTCAGGTATTTTTCCAATGATTTTTTAGCATCAACCTCCACACTGAACGGCGTTTTTGCCAAATGAATTCTGGTTATTTCTTTCATCGCTTTGCTCCTTTCTCGAGATTTTTCAGCGAATTATTTAACAGTTTTATCCGATCTTTCAATTCATCCACCAATTGCTTGCCATTGTCAGTCAGCGAATAATATTTGCGCGGCGGACCTTGCTCGCTCTCTTGCCATTCGTGCTTGAGATAGCCATATTTTTGCAAGCGGCTGAGCAGCGGGTAAATTGTCCCCTCAACCACCATCAGCTCCGACTCGCTCAATTGCTTCACAATGTCGCCGGTATATTGCGGTTGTTTGGCACAAACCAGCAGCACACAGTAGACCAAAAAACCTTTGCGCAGCTGAATCGCTAAGCTTTCGGCGTAAGCACTAACGTCCATGCTTTTTCTCCTCTGGCACGGTCGATTTCTCAACCCGCCCGTCTTTAATTATGATCTGATAATCGCATTTCTTCGCCAGGTCGACGTCGTGTGTCACCACAATCAAGGTTACGCCCTTTTGCTTATTATAATCAAACAACAATTCTTCTACTTTCGCACCCGTTTCGCTGTCCAAGTTACCAGTAGGCTCGTCGGCAAAAATGATTTGCGGATCACCGACAATCGCCCGGGCAATCGCCAGGCGCTGCTTTTGCCCGCCCGACAAATCCTTAGCACGGTTCTTGCGCTTGTCATACAGGTCCACCGCTTTGAGCGCTGCATTGATTCTATGTGCTCGTTTTTTCCGCGGCAGCCGTGCAATTTCCAGCGGTAGACTGACGTTATCAACCACGCTCTCGTTGCCTTGGACAAAAAAGCTCTGAAAGATAAAGCCGATTTTCTTGGCGCGGAACTCGTCTACGCGCTTTGGCTTTAGTTGCAAGATATCTTGTCCGTCAATGATAACTTGACCTTTTTGCGGCTTATCCAAACCCGAGATGGCATGCATTAGCGTCGATTTTCCAGAACCGGATTTGCCGAGGATGGCCACGCTGGCGCCCGTCGGGATGGTCAAGCTGACATTTTTCAGCGCCGTAAATTGGTTTTTCTTTTTACCGTAAACTTTTGTCACATTTTTCAGTTCAATCATGATTTCTCTCCTATTCCGTCCTTAACGCCTCAATTGGGTCTAATTTTGTTGCTTTGCGGCTTGGCAACCAGCCAGAAATTACCGCCATCACCACCAGTCCAATCACTAGTAGCCCGATTTGCAGCGGATCAATTACTAGCAAATTAGTCCCGGCACCTAATTTTAAGAAGCTGGCAATAACTGGGTTCAGCAGCGTCACTAAGCTCGCCAGACCAACACCAATCAAGCCGCCCAGCAAACCAACCCATGCTGCCTCATAACGGAACATTTTACCGATATCGCGGCCTCTCATTCCTAGCGCCTTCATCAAGCCAATTTGGCTAGTACGCTCCAGTACCGAAATATACATAGTGTTAATAATCCCAAATACACTGGCGAGCAGCGCCAAGCCGCCGAATCCTGCCAGCGCCACCTGTGCTACATTAACCATCGTTAGTAACGCCTTCCGAATATCCTGAATTGAGTACGAGTTATAGTCTTTGCCAATTACATCTTTAGCAGCATCAACATTTTTCTCATCATCCACCATAGCAATAGCCGTTGAATACTGATGCGACTGGCTCTTGTCGTGACTGAATTCATAAATAGTCTTAGCATCAGCCGTCGAAATTCTCAGCATTGGCTCATAGAACAAAACAGTGTCTGATTTTTTATCAACCGCCGCGATCTTGAACGACACTTCTTTAGCAACATCTCCACCCTGCGCTGCACTGCGCAAGCCCAAGGTTATCGTCTGACCAATCGCCGACTGCGCATCTTTAAAGCCCAATTGCTTCACATAATCATTCGGGATGATAATCTCACCTGGCTTTGGCATAAAATCTTCCAACTTACCAGCTGCCAATTCCACCCGAGTCCTATCCATCTTAACAGCCACCGTCAATGCAAATTTTTTATCACTGGCTGAGCTTTTAGCATACGCAACGCCATCAGTTGAATACGCCGGCGTTACCGTTCTTACGTGCGGTGTTCGTCGGATCTTCTCCAAATCCTTGTCATTGAGCAAATATTTGCTACGCGCCGCCGATGCTTTATTCTTGTCAGCCTCTTCTGCCGAACTACCATATTCTGGCAATTCCTCTTTCTTTTCCGATTCCACCTTTTTACCAACCATAATAACTTTTTTATCGCCAGCCGCGTCAACTATACTATTGGTGTACAGTCGACCACCCTCGCCAGCCATCAGCGCCAGCCCAATCGTAAACGCCCCGACGGAAATCGCCAACGCCGTCAAAATCGTCCGGCCTTTTGACTGGCGAAGATTCCGCCCCGCCCGCTTGATGATATCGATTCTTCTCATACCTTACTCCTTATAGTTCTATTTTACATAGTACTATGTTATACAAGGTACTATAAAAAGTCAAGCTATTTTGATTATTTTATAACCTGAATAGCAACCTACCCCTTAGAATTCTTCGATTTTTATTTTTTACTTTACAGCAAGCCGAGAGATTACCTACTCTACTCCTCATCATATTCATCCTCAATTTCCTGGTCCAAAATCTCTTCAATCACGTCCTCTAGCGTGATGATTCCCAGTTCCCTCTCGTCATCCATCACCACAAACAAATGATTGCGGGTTTGGATAAATCGGCTGAGTACCGTGTCCAGCCGCGACCGCGCGTCAATGTCATGGATCTTGTCTCGGTACAATTGGCTCACCGGCAGCGGCAACTCGCGCCCCGCCACATCTTTGACGTATAAAATCCCCACCAGCCGTCCATCATCACGCACCGGGATCCGCGAATGCCCAGAGTGTTTAATCTGCGCCAGTAGCGTCGCGTCCAGCTCATCATCCAGATCCACGGTAAATACCTCATCCATCGGCGTTACCAAATCGCCAGCTGTCTTTTTGCTAAATTGCAACGCACCCGCCGCGATCCGACTTTCGTCATAATCAACCGGACTATCCGACCGCTCAGCATGCTCGTGAATAATCTGCTCCAACTCCTGATGTGAATACAGCTGCGGCGTTTCCTTGCCTAGCCAGCGATTCAGTAGCTTAGACATCGGCCGGGCCAGCGGCCAAAATAGCACATAAATCACATCCAGCAGCCAAAAGAAATGCCGCACAAAACGATAGCCGCGCTGAGTAAAAATCGCTTGCGGCAAAATCTCGCCAAACATGGTAATCAGCAATGTGGCAATCAACCCACCAACCACGCCATTCGTCATATTGCCCAGCAAAATTGACATCGCCGTATTCACGCCAACATTACCCAGCAAGATGCAAAAGATCAGATAATATCCGTCTTTACGGTAGCGATACACCCGTGCAGCGATCACATCGCCCTGCCTGGCCTTGCGCCGCAAATCATCAGGCCGCGCCATCATCAGCCCAATATTAAGACCTGAAAACGACCCCGACAGCACCAGCAGCACTGCCGCCATCGCCAATAATAAAACGTCAGACACGGTTACCAGCCGCCGCCTCCGCCTCCGCCGCCTCCGCCGCCAGCGAAGCCGCCACCAGTCGAGCCACCCGTCGAAGATTCAAAGGAGCTGACGCTTACGGCCGTACTCGACAGATTACTCATTCCTGCCGAAAATACTGCCGCATTAAACACACCCTGGCCGCTGTACCAATCCGGCTGTTCGCCGACTTGCTCATAGTACTTACCCAGCTGCGCACTCCACTCTTTTTCCTGACCAAACAATACCGCGTACGGCAGTACCCGCTCGTACAACTTCACTAATTGTTTCTCATCAGCCGCGTCAACTTTTACTTTTTCCGCACCCTCAGGACTCTGAAGCATCTGCAAACGCTCGACCTCAGCCACGCCAATGTACCTCTTCAGGCCCGCCAGATGCCGCCTGAGCGCCAGACCCTTGTCGGTCAGCACCTTACCAAACGACAGATAAAACACCATCCCCGCCAACACCAAGAGCACCGGCGACAACAATAGCACCGCAAAAATACTGACAATTATCGCGTACCGTCGAAATCGTCGGGTATGTTGCGGCTCGCGCGCTTGCAAACCATAGTCGTCAATGAGCCGCCCTTTCATTTGCTTTGCGCTGTAGCGTACTCGCGCTGCGTATGGCGCATTGTTACGCAGCGTTTTTAGATTTAACCGCTTACCAACTCTCGGCAAGGAGCCAAATATATTCCTCAGCATTTCTTGCTCCTCGGCCAGGAGTTTGCCCGGAGCTTGTATCACTTTCACTTCGTACTCGGCTGTTCGCCATGTCGTACGCGGCTTCACCTCAATAACCTGAATGTAGTGGCGCACCGCCAGGTCTATCATTTGTGCCGCCATCACCGACCCCTTGACCATATGAAACGGCTGCACCAGCTTGGCCGACGTTGTCACGCTCGTACCTCGCGGTGGCAAATACTCCGGCGGAATTGGCTCCAGTTCTTTACGGCGACCAATCGACCGATAATAAGCCACGATAATCACCCCCACCAATATCAGCGCCACCGCCAGCAACACCAATTGTAATTTCGCCCACCAATCAATCAGCTGTTCCATGAATGACATCTGATACGCCGCAAATGTCCCCGGTGCAAATCCGACCGCGATCGTCACGCCCGCCTGATTTGGCAGTGCGCGGGCTGTCGCCGTCAACGTATCGCCCTGTTCACGCACCTCGCAGCGCTGACTGCTGCCGAACCGACCCTGATAACACTGGAGGTCGTTCGTTTAGCGGCCACCAGCTCGGGACTCAGCTTGAGCGTCACCGATGCTGACTGAATTGGCACCTGCCAAGCAGTGCCGATCGCATCCCAATAAAACTCCTGTTTACCCGTATCGTGATATACTTTCGTCACGTCCCGCTGCGTATAGGTAATGACGTAGGTCTTTTTACCCTTAACATAGGTGTCTTTATTGCCAATTCTCAGCTCATCATTATGCCACGTATACTCCAGCGGCGCACCTCGCTCATCCGTTACTGATTCCAGCGTAAAGTGAGTCGGATGTTTATCATACTGCTTGACGAACACCGGTGCAATACCATGGTTCTGCCGTGGTGGAAAGTCCGCAGTAATGATCAATTTGGTACGCAGTGTCGAACGCTGTTCACTATCGCGCCCCAGTTCCATGTCGACAGTATAATTACTAATCGTAAAGTTATTTGCCGCCTGTGCCGTTGACCCGAACCCAACCAACAACACAATCGCCGCGACTATCCCAAAGAAAAACCGCTTCATATGTTAATTATATCACTTATTACTGATGCGCTTTTAATAATATTTATCGCCAGTGGTCTTGCAAAGATGAAGCATTTATTGGATAATGGAGAACGATGTTCAAGGATACGCTGCTAACAAGAGACGAAACCCCGACGCCCCCAGAGACCTCGACGTCCTCATGGGAAGTAGACCTGCCCAGTTGCTATAACAATCCAACTCAAGCAAAGGAGCTCTACCATGACGCCCGTTCATGGGTGGCAGAACTAAGGGGTAGAACGGAGCCCCCAGCCTATCCACTCCGTACACTAATGAATGTGGTTAATGTGGCTGATTTAATCCGTGATAAACACCCATGGCGTGCTCGCAGACTTGAGAATAAACTCAAGAGACTGGCACGTCACCCCGAGAGACTTTCCAGGGATACACCAAGAAGTCTCGGTCGAGTCATCTTAGCAATCAATAGGTTTTATCATCCAAAAACCGGCGCTGCACCAGCAGAAGCAGTCATGAAGCAGTTTAATCAGCAAAACCTGCCGTTACGAGATGACATCATACTCAAACAGTTATCTGAAAGTGGGTCTCAGCAACGTACACTAGAAGAGGTACGACAGCAAGCACGTCAAGCTGTAGAAACCAAGCTAGGCCCCAAGATAATTCAAGCCATCTATCACCAACCAGCAGACATTGACGAGTAGTAAACCCTTCGGTTGTTCCGCCCGGCTACCGCAGCGCCACCACCGTATACGCCAACTCACCCTTTGGCGTGCTGATCGTTACCGTATCACCAACCGCCTTGCCCATCAGCGCCTGGCCGATCGGCGACTCATTCGAGACCTTACCCTCTAGCGGATCTGCCTCGACCGGCCCAACGACAGTATAAGTCACCGCCTTACCATTCGCCTCTAGTTCCACTGTACTACCCAGCATCACCGTCGAACTATTGCCAGTCTGAATGATACTCGCATTCTGCAAAATTGTTTCAATCTCGGTGATGCGCGTTTCTAGCAGCCCTTGAGCCTCACGCGCCGCATCGTACTCTGCATTCTCACTCAAGTCGCCAAAATCCCGCGCCGCCGCAATTTTATCAGCGATCTCACCGCGCCGACTTTTTAGCTCCTCCAGCTCTCGTTCTAGCTCACGCTGGCCACTCTCGGTAATCTGATATACCTTATTCATGTTACTCTCCTCACTCCATATATAGCGTCTACAAAAACAAAAAGTGCTATATATAGCGCTTATTCATATGGTTATTTAAGTCTCTACGAGTATAGCAATCACCCCAAGCCATGTCAATACGTGACGGAACCCCTGGTGCAATCTGGCCTCCGTCGTACATATCAGACAATGTGATCACCCGCGCTCCAAACAAAAGGCGACGAGTTGCTGATAATCCAACTTCTTCGTCTCGCCAGTCGCCCGCTCGGTCAGCTCAAATAACCCATCGCTATCAATCGCTCGCTCGCCAATCGTAATCCGCCATGGCAGACCCATCAACTCCGCATCGGCGAACTTGATACCCGGCCGCTCAGCCCGATCGTCCAGTAGCACCTCCACGCCCTTTTCTGCCAGCTCGGTGTATAATGTACTCGCTAGCGCCTGACCCTTATCGCCAATCGCGACCACATGAACCTTAAACGGCGCAACATTCTCCGGCCAGACCAGCCCCTTATCATCCGACATTTTCTCGGCAATCACGCCCATCACTCGCGTGATGCCAATGCCATAGCTTGCAAGGTAAATCGGATGCTGCTTGCCATCTTCACCGGTGTACATGATACCCATCTGTTCAGCTTTTTCGGTACCAAATTTAAATATATTGCCCACCTCCGCACTGACAACTGGTAGTAGATCATCTCTACTGATATCCAATTCCTTAGTAGCATCATCCAACACTTCTTCGTTGACGGCTACCGTCTGGTCAGCATTGACGTACAGTGTATCCTCACCCGCTTCGCATATCGTCTGGAACTCGTGACTAAACTTAGTAAACGCCCCACCGCCAGCAAATGTCACAAATGTACTATCACCAATGCCAAACCGCGCATAGCAGCGCTTATACGCCTCGATAACCCGCTCATAATACTGATCCATGTCCTCCTGTGTGGCGTGCAGGCTGTACATATCCTTCATGACAAATTCACGGCCACGCATAATACCGCTCTTTGATCGGAGTTCATTGCGCAACTTGGTCTGAAACTGATACACACTGACCGGTAGATCCTTATAGCTTTTAACATATTGCTGCATCATTTCCATAATCGCTTCTTCGTGGCTCCATGCCAACCCCAGCTCAGTGTCGTCTTGCAAGCGAGTTTTAAACCACACATCGACCACCTCATCACTCCAGCGACCAGTTGCCTCCCAGGTCTCGCGGCGCTGCAAATTCGTCATGATCAACTCTTGGCCACCAATCGCATTCATCTCCTCACGGACAATTTGTTTGATGTTTTCCAGCACACGCAGCCCTAGTGGCGTGTACGCATACACGCCCGCCATCACCTTATACACAAATCCCGCCCGGATGAGGAGCTGCGCATTTTTTGACACTTCGTCCGCCGGTGCGGTCTTGGCCGTTTTGGTAAATAGTTGACTCATTCGCATCTTACATTCCTCCGATGAGCGGCAGTAGCGCTGACTTTAGTTGCTCTAAAAGATTTGGATTAACGTACAGCGCATAAAAGGCGATGCTGTTTTTCGCGATATGCATCAGAACCGGCGCCCAGATCGCGCCGGTATACTCTCGCGCTAGGCTCATCACGATACTCAGCACAAAGGTATCGGCTGCAACCGCCCACTGGAGTGACCCGCTGCCTCCCCACAAATGCGCTGCCCCAAACGTCAAACTGGTGATTAAAACTGCCGCCCAAATTGGCGCCGTCCGCCGCAATTTACCATACAAATAACCGCGAAATAGTAACTCCTCCGCCACTGGCGCCAACACTGCTATCGTCATAAATGCCGCGATATATTGCCACTGGGTACCGAGCATTGACTGCGAGAATGGCAGTGCTTGTGGCTGATGAATATCAATTGCTATCAGTTTAGTCACCACTGTTAAAAACACCGCTGAACAAATCGTGTATACAATAAAGGCCGCCGGCGTAATCACCACGTCCCACCACGACGGCCAGTCAGTCACTCCCATTTCTTTCAGCGTCGTCCGGCGGCGACGGACATAAAACGGCAGACTCACCACCAAGATCACCGCTAGTACGTACACAATGACCGAGCCCGTCGCGTTCAGCAGCACCTCATTCACCGAACCAAGCGGCACACCAACACGGCTAAGCACCCACACCAGACCGAGCACAACTAACTGCGCCATCCAGAACGCCGCATACGTCCACACTGGCAGCACGATGAGCAGCCACCAATTATCTTTATTCAACCGCCCCTTTGTCGTCGACTGACTATTTTCCTTTTTGGCCCACTTCCTCACATTCACCCCCTTAATACTTTCGCAATATCACTCCATGTCACTAAAACCGTCAGCGCCATTAGCACCAGAAAGCCGATGCCCTGAATCGTTTCCTCGCGCTCTTTGGTCAATTTTTTCTTGAATAATTTAAAGCCTGCCATCGTAAACCACCGCCCGCCGTCTAGTGCCGGAATTGGCAGCACATTCATCACCGCCAGCGTCAACGAAATGATCGCCGCCAGCAGTAAAATCTGCGTCACACCAGAACTCAGCACTGACGGAAACAGCACACCCAAGATACCGACCGGCCCGGCCACGCTTTCGCCAACCGCCGCCAGATCAGCCTTGGCCGCCTGGCGAGATTCTGGCGAGCCAACTAATTGCCCGATCGTCCCGTTGATCGTTTTTATGAGGATTGAGCCAACGCCCGCTACCGTCTCATACGTCAATTGCCCCGTAGTCACCGCTGCTGCGATTGGCGCCGACCAGGTACTGTGAATCGTTTCCGTCTGTTGCGGGCCGACGCCGAGATAGCCGCCATTCTTTGCTTGCTCAGCAGTTTGCAATTTGACCTGCTTGGTGAACATCTGACCGCTGCGCGCCAGCTCAATCGTGACTTCGCGACCAGCCTGCGCTTTTGTAGCTGCCGACAGCTCGGCTGGTGTTGCCACCTTATGATCGCCGATCTTTCGCACCTCATCGCCACGCTGAAGGCCGACCTTTTCTGCTGGCGATCCTGGTGTTACTCGCGCCACCGTTAGCGCCGAACGTTCCACTCGTGAATCAAACGGCAGCACTGTCTGCTGTGGTAAAATTTTTGGCATCCCCACGAGCGCCAATATCATAAACAGCAGGACAGCCGTCAACCAATTCATTATCACGCCGGCTAATAAAATCTTAGTCTTTACCCAAAAAGTAGCGCCGCCATACGTCCCCGCGCCTTCGGCCGAATCGTATTCACCCTTCAGCTTGACGAACCCGCCGAGCGGCAGCCAGTTCAGACTAAACACCACGTTCTTGCCAAGAAAGCTCTTTTTAGGCCGCCACTTTTTTGCAGACGGTGGGAAGCCGATACCGAATTCCTCAACCACCACACCATTACGCCGCGCCACGATCGCGTGACCCAATTCGTGCACCACCACCAACAAAACCAGTATGATCAGCCCAACCAAAATTCCAATGAACACCATTATTACCCTCCAAAGCGCCGATTACGTTTTTTGTACTCCTCCAGAATGAACTCCACATCTTTTATCGTCATGTCCGGCCAGTTTTTCTCGATGAACATTAGCTCACTGTATGCCGCCCGCCACAGCATGAAATTACTCAATCGCTGTTCGCCGCTTGTTCGTACGATGAGGTCACACGGCGGTACTTCTGGCGCATATAAGTTCTGAGTGATCAGTTCTGGTGTCACGTCTTCGGCCGCCACGCCCGACTGAACAATTTTTTTAACCGCATCGGCAATTTCCAAATGTCCGCCGTAATTAAGGCACAAAAGCAGCTCGCCACCCGTCAAATTCCGCGTTCGCTCCTCGGCTCGCTCAATCGCTTTTCGTAAGGTCTCTGACAGCCCCTCGCGCGAACCAATCACCCGCATCCGCACATTATGCTCCAAAAATATTGGCACGTCCGACTCCAGCACCTTGAGTAGCAGACCCATCAAATGCCCGACCTCCTCCTCGGAGCGCTTCCAATTTTCTGTACTGAACACATACGCGCTGGCATACTTGACGCCACGGCGCAACGTCTCCAGTAGCACATCCTTCAGACTATTGTATCCCGCCAAATGTCCCTCATACGCTGGCAGGCCGTGCTGCTTCGCCCAGCGGCGATTACCGTCAACGATAAAGCCAACGTGCCTCGGCAATTCTGTTTTTTCACTCATGTTTCACCCTCCACTCATCAATCAATTTCACATCCTGTATATCTTTTTCGCGCCCGCGCCAGTTTTTCCAGCGCCGCAGAAAATCTAGATTGATAAACTTCACACCGTCATATTCCACCGCGTAGTCCAGCAGCTTGTCATACTCAATAATTCGCCCGTCAATCTCCCAGCCATCCCAAACTTCCACTGATCCATCACACTTCACCAAATACCGGCGTTGATTTTTATCAAGCTTTTTGGCCCAGCCATTGCTACGAGCGATTTCTTCTAATGTCTCTCGATTAGTCGCTACGTCAATATCGGCAGACTGGCGGATTCCTAACTGATCCAAAATACCGCTGCCAATGATAATCATCTGATCCAGTGGCAGCCCTAACTCTTTCACGCACTCAGCAAACGTCTGATTCATCAAACCGTCAACACATCCTTTTCTTTCGCCTTAAACGCTTCGTCAATTTGCGCCTGTACTTTGCTCATCAGTGCATCAATTTCCTTCTCGACTCGCTTGAGGTCATCCTCGCCGAGCTCCTTGGCATCCTTCATCCGCTTGGCATCCTTCAGAGCATCCTGGCGAATCGTCCGCATAGCGATCCGCGCTTCTTCGACCTTTTCGCTAACTTGCTTGACTAATTGCTTGCGGCGCTCCTCAGTCAGCGCTGGCACTGGCACGCGCACCACCCGCCCATCATCGGACGGATTAAAACCCAAACTCTGGTTGTCGCGAATCGCTGCCGAAATTGCCGTAATATTACTCGGATCAAACGGCGTCACCAGTAGCATCTGCGCTTCTGGTGCCGTCACATTTGCCACCTGGTTCAGCGGCATCCGCGTCCCGTACGCCTCTACCATCACGCCGTCCAGCATCCCGGCATGCGCCCGGCCCGTCCGCACCTTTTTCAGCTCGTCCTGAAAATGACTAAACGCCTGCGCCATTTTATCCTCATATGGTTGTGTGTCAAACATATTTCCTCCCGTTATCTGTCATCCATTATAACAGACTAGTGGCAAGGTTGTCTGCTTGACTTATCCAAACATTAATGCTAAAATCAAAACGTTAACGTATAACTAAACAGAAACTTAGAAATGACCTACGATTTTGAACGACTAGACTGGATTGGAAAAGACGGAGAGAGGACAAAGAGAAGACCAACTCCGCTTAGTCCTAAAGAAATTACAGAACGCAATAACGGCTACAATGAGTACCTTTATGGTAACCTCACGGATGGCACAAGCGAGCCCGCTGGCAGCCCAGAAACACCAGGCGACCAAGACGAAAGTCGTCAGTTCTTCGGTGAGGCTACCGCGATCGCCGCTGAAAACAACAACACTCTTGATGCCGACAAGGAACATCCCAACGGCTTCAAGACCGTAAAAGTTAGATACGAGGGACAGGAATTCACCATCCGCCGTGCGGAAGCCTGGTATATGGAGGAGCACCCCGAAACACCACGAGCAACCATTGAATTTCCACCAATGCCTATTGATTACTTGGGCGTCACTGGCACTCACCATGTCAAGCTCATCGAAAGCGCGCCCGACACGTGGGAATGTGTTATCAAAAACGATATTACTAGTGGTAGCGAGCAAGACCTACCGCCCAAATATAGAGACATGCAACGTCCACTTTCGCTGCGTGAAACCCACATCAAACATAGCATTCTCTCTCATCCAGAGCTCATTGATCCAGAGGACCAAAAAAATCTCCAACGAGTAGCCGATCCTTATGCGGAACTAACCTCGCCAGAAGAAGCCGCGTGATATAATTATCATCAGTGATAACACAAATTAAGCTATATCATTTTCGCTCCTACGGCCTCTATGAGACAACGCTCGCACCGGGCGGAACCGTCATCATTGGCCCAAACGGCACCGGCAAGACAAACTTGCTCGAAGCGATATACGTCGCCCTCCGCGGCAGTAGCTTTCGCGGCAGCCTTGCTGATTGCATGCAGCACGACCAAACGCAAACCATCATCCACCTCGAAACCGACAATGCCTCTCGACGCCTCCAGCTGCTCCGCACAACCGACGGCACGATAAATAAAGAATTTACGATTAACGATAGCCGCAGCAAGCTCCTCCCCCGCAAACATCGCCTGCCGGTCGTTCTGTTTGAACCGAGCGAGCTACGACTCATTTCCTCATCGCCATCACGGCGGCGGGATTTTCTGGACGGTATGTTATCTCGGCTGGATGCTCAATACGAAGCCACCCTCCGCGCCTTTCATCGAACCTTGCTCCAGCGCAATGAACTGCTCAAGCACCCCCGCGAGACGACCCAAAACTGGCGTGATCATCTCTTTGCCTGGGATATTAAGTTCGTCCAGCTAGCGACCCACATCGCCCAGGCTCGCGCTGAATTCTTGGCCAAGCACGAGGCGGCGCTGAGTAGTTTATATGCAGCACTGGCGGGACGCAAGACAGCTTTTGCAGCTGCTTATCAAGCCAGTGCTTCACTTGATCAATATGAACAAGCGCTCCTCGACTGCCTCCAACGTGCCCGCGATTACGAAGTCGCTACAGGCCACACCTCGACCGGCCCGCACCGCGAAGATTTTACTATTTTCCTCCACGGTCAGTCAGCCATCAAAGTCGCCTCGCGCGGCGAAATGCGCACCATTATGCTGGCCTTCAAGCTACTCGAGCTGGAACTGCAAACAAAAGCTAGCCAATCGCGGCCGCTCATCCTCCTGGACGATGTGTTTTCTGAACTGGATGCCACTCGTGAAAAGCTGCTCCAAGAGACCATCCAACATCATCAATTCGTGGTCACCACCACCGACGCCCGCCACCAGAGGGATGATTGCCTGATAATCTCAACACGCTAAAATCCCGCCATTTTGGCGGGATGTATCATGCTAAGCCAAAGTATGACGATATTATTCGCTCACACCCAGCTCAATTCGCCTAAACTGGCGCACCACGATGTTCTCGCCGAGTTTAGCGATCGCTTCCTTGACGTGCTGCTCAACTGTCTTAGAATCGTCCAAAATGTATGCCTGACTCATCAACACTTGCTCAACAAAATGCTTTTTCAGCTGACCATCGACAATTTTTTCGCGCATTTCTTCAGGCTTGCCTGCCAATGCCTCGCTAGCCATTAGCTCTGTCCTAACCCGCTCCATTTCCTCAGCCGGAATATCCGCCTCAGAAACATACTTCGGACTCATGGCTGCAATTTGCATAGCAATTTCGTGTGCCAACGTCTTGAAATCATCCAAGCGTGCTACAAAGTCAGTCTCACAGTTCACTTCAACCACCACGCCAATTCGACCCGAGTGCACATAGCCCTCGATCAAGCCCTCGCGCGCCTCGCGGTCGCCTTTTTTCTCGGCCTTGGTCAAGCCTTTTTTACGCATCGCCTCCAGCGCCTTATCAAAATCGCCATCAGTCTCGACCAGCGCTTTCTTTGCATCAGTCAAACCCACGCCAGTCAATTTGCGCAGCTTTTTAATATCATCAACAGAAACTCCCATCCTATTTCTCCTCTTTTTTCACTGGTTTTTCTTCAGCCTTCACGCTACCCGCGCCCTCAGCTACGGCCGCCGTGAAGTAGTCCAGCAGCTGCTGGATACTCTTGATCGCATCGTCATTGCCCGGAATGACGTAGTCGATGCCCGTTGGATTGACATTAGTATCAACCACGGCAAATACTGGTATACCCAAAGTCTCTGCCTCGCACACTGCGTTCGCATCAGTCAGCGCGTCAACCACGACCACAGCGCCCGGCTTACCCATCAAATTCTTGATGCCGCCGTATTTGAAATTCAGATTATCAATTTCCTCCTGGAAGCGCTGCACCTCTAGCTTGTTGTAGCGCTTCTCCAAGTCGCCCGACGCCATGCGCTTCTCGAGATTTTTCAGCTTTTTAATTTGCTGGGCAATCGTCGCGCCGTTGGTCAGCATACCGCCAATCCAACGCTCAACCACGTACGGCTGGTTGATACTCTCGGCCGCCTGGCGCACCACGTCCTTGGCTTGCTTTTTCGTACCGACGAACAATACCTTTTTACCGCTAGCGGCAATCTTCGTCAGCTCCGGCAGCGCCTTCTCCAGCGCCTCAGCCGTCTTTGCCAAGTCAATAATGTGGCTATCCTGGCGTTTTGAATGGATATATGGCGCCATTTTCGGGTGCCAACGGCTTGTTTTGTGCCCAAAATGGACACCAGCTTCAAACAAAGCTTTCATGTCTACTGCTACAGACATTAGGTTACTCCTTTTCCTCGCCCGCCGCTCTTGGAGCTGCGACGGGCTGTGTCGTTATATTTAGTTACCCCATCATTTTAACACGAGTCGACACCAAAAGCAATCGATTACTGAGCAGGGCGAGACGCCATGAACTTGTCTAACTCTTGCTCAAGCTGGAGTGCCTCATCGCTTGAAGAAGAGAGCTTTTGAACAATAAGTCGATCCTTCCCCGGTTTCACAACCTGCATCTCGATAGATTGACCATTCTCCTCTGTCGGATCGTTACGACGTAATTCTGACTGAACGACATCACCACTCGTTTGAGCAATCTCAAAATAGTTAATCGCGTCGCTATCCACAAAAACACCAAACACACAGTTCTCACCCCACGCTAAGTCCTTTGCAGTTATATCTGGCGCTGACTCCTCAATAAGGTTTCCCGCTACTTTAAACAATAAGATCGAGCCAACCTTTGGCCCATCTCTCCCAACGGAACCAGGTCCATAGGCATCAAGCGCCACAACTGAAGTATTTACTTCCATTGGCACAACAAAAGAATCGTCGGCAACACGTTCGTGGGGGCTAAACAGTTTTACATTAACAGTATCGCAAACGCTAGGAGATAGCTCCACTTCAAAGGCCTTTTCAAGCGCCCTACTAAGACGCGATAATGGGTTATCGCTAAGAATGTTTATGTTGCTCTTCTCGCAGCCATCCGGGTGATCTAGTATTTCACCAACAACTTGCGCCTTTTCTTTTTCCTTATTGCGCCGAAACGCCTCTTCTGTTAATCGGTTAAAGTTGTGTTTACCCCAAATCGTTGGCTGCTTTCCCTTGTCCATGTCGTGTAACTCCTTGGTTTTTAGCTATCGGAATCAACTATACTCTCTCTCTCTCTTAATTTGTCAAGTACATTACAATATTTTTGATGATTTACAAGCATAATTGTCGAACAGCTCTTGCCAAACGACGAGTATAGCTCCAGTATGCAGCTGCACTGGTGGCGGTATTTGCAATACCCGTGCTTTTTTGCTAAAATACCAAGGTTATGAAAAGCAGTATTCACCCACAGAACTATCGTCCAGTCGTATTTAGCGACGATCAAGCGGGCTTCGCGTTCTTGACTCAGTCAACAGCGCAAACCACGGATACCATCGTTTGGGAAGATGGCAAGACCTATCCACTCGTCAAGGTGCACATCTCCAGCGCCTCGCACCCATTCTTCACCGGCGAAGAAAAGATTATCGACACCGAAGGCCGCGTTGACCGGTTCAAAGCACGCCAAGCAGCCGCCCAGGCTCGCAAGACAGCCCTAGCAAACAAAGCCAAGAAGGCTGCCGCCAAAAAAGCCGCCAAGGCAACAGATGATGATGCAGACGACACGAAGAAGAAAGCAGCTACACCTAAGACAAAGAGCAAGAAAGCTAAGAAATAACCCCAACTTATCAATACTTTTGATATCACGTAATAGCTCCGCCAAAGCGGAGCTATTACATTAGATTGAATTTAAGTTATGCTGTACTAACTCTTTTTCTAGATTTTTCTAGTTTACGGTCAAAGTGCTCCATCATGTGCTCAAGTCTCAATAAATGAGCTAACTCCCCTACATCCTCTCGATACAGAGTACCCGGTTTCCGCACTCCATTTTCATCAGTAGCAACATGTTCAGCAGTACCATCTGGAGAAAACCACCATATTTCACCATCAGTTTTCGTAACCACATGGTCACCAGTATACTCGCGGCCTCTCTTCTCCCTTTGTAAGTGATTCGTAAGGCGCACTTCCTTGATCACCCCCGTTCTAGGATCATAAGAGGTTGACACACGAACACGCCTAGGGTCGGAATCAGTACCTCCAACATCACGTGTCTCAACCATGCCAATAATTTGCCCGCCATCCTCTTGCCTCGTCGCAATAAAATCACCGTAGCACGAAACTTGCTCTACCTTCACATTTTGATCTAGAGACGGGAGGTCATACATAGCTGGTAGCCACCGCTCTGTCGACTCATCGCCTTTGTCCCTTCCCGACATGTACTCACTGGCATTTGCAAACATCTTAGCAACAAACTCAGGAGACCCGACCTTTGTCTCCGGGAGACCTGCGCCATCTTTCAGTTCTGCTATGCGCGGCTCGTCAAGGGCTAAACTTGCTAACTTCCTTTCTGTCTGCCGGCGTGTATGTTCAGCATTTTCTTCTTGTGCCATCTCCCAGGCCTTCTTGACATCACGAATCCGCCCAAAATTTGTCCCGAAGGTTTCGTTGACCATACGTCGTGTTGCTTGTAATAATTTGCCCATAATTTTTATTTTCCTTATCTTTGCTACTGCAATACGTGATGTACCAATGGTCTACATATTACTCTATTTTTCTTTATTTGTCAAGTATTTTATCATACTATCGGTATTTTACTAGTAAGCCCGCCACCCCCCACCAATATGCTATAATAATCCATATGACAAAAATCTCTCTCGACCTCGAGGCGTTGAAGGCGGAGCGGGCAGCGCTGGGTGATTTTTTGGCGCGTCCCGACGCGTATGGCTCGCCGGATTTCACAAGTAAAAATAAGCGGTTCTCAGAACTGGAGACGCTTATTGCCAAGGGCGAAGAGCGAGCAACGTTAGAGCAAAATCTACGCGATACCAAAGAATTAGCGAATGACGGCGGCGAATTAGCGGAATTAGCGAAAGCTGAAATCACTGAAACCGAAGCCCGCCTGGCAGAGCTGGAGGAGGGGCTATTTATCCTACTGACGCCTAAAGACCCGAATGATGAGAAGAATATCATCATAGAAATCCGCGCTGGTGCTGGCGGCGACGAAGCATCACTATTTGCTGCGGAACTGTACCGCATGTATCTACGCTGGTGCGAAGCAAATGGCTACAAAACTGAGCTCATCAGCGAATCTGCCAACGACTCAGGCGGGTATAAAGAAGTTATTTTTATGGTCAAGGGCGACGCACCATACGCTAAATTGAAATTTGAAGGCGGCGTCCACCGTGTCCAGCGCGTCCCGGTCACTGAAAGCCAAGGCCGCGTCCATACCTCGACCGTCACCGTGGCGGTGCTGCCAGAAGCCGAAGAGACTGACATCGAAATCAACCCGAATGACCTGCGCGTCGATATTTACCGCTCCAGCGGCCACGGTGGCCAGAGCGTCAACACCACTGACTCAGCAGTGCGCATCACCCACCTGCCGACCGGCATCATCGTCACCAACCAAGACGAGAAATCGCAGATCAAGAACCGCGAAAAAGCCATGAGCGTGCTGCGTTCGCGCTTGCTACAGATGAAAATTGACGAGGAAAACGCCAAGTTAAGCGCTGAACGGCGTTCGCTAGTCGGCACCGGCGACCGCTCAGAGAAGATTCGCACCTACAACTTCCCGCAAGACCGCATCACCGACCACCGCATCCACTACAGCCGCAGCAATATCCCCGCGGCAATGAACGGGGATATTGACGATTTGATTGAGCAGTTACAGCGGTATGAGCGAGAGTTGAAGGCGAAGAACGCTACCTAGCGTGACCCACCTACCCGTTAATTATTGATTGTCATCTGCATCGCGTAATAGGGCAATTCTTGCGAGTATCTGCTGTTTCCGTTTAGGGTACATTATTCCCTCGGCATATTCTCTCTTGTAGATATCTTTCAATTGCGCAATAATCTCTTCCCGTACCTGCTGAGAAGCGTAATAAGGTAGCTCAGGAAGACCAGCAGCAGCATGATCTTCACTATCTGATTCTCTCACTAGGCGTGCCCTACGCCTCGCATCCAACTCAGGGCCATCAAAGCCAGGAGGGGCTGAGATGGGGAGTTCAGTAAAGCCCGTATCCACTCCTTCAAGGTACTTCTCTCCCTCTTCAAGAAAAAGATCCTGTTGAAGCTCAAAATCATTTGGGTCGTCAGTAAGATAGAGACTGCTGTTATAGCCATTATAGTAGTCAGGATTATAATGTGCCACGTGTTCACATCCTTTCATTTAAAAATATAATTTGTTGCACGAATCGTATATTACTCTCTCCCCCCTTGATTTGTCAATACTTTTTACAACTTTCTAGCTATTTTGCAACCGCAACCACTTTACTCATTCCTAGCTATGTAGTATAATTAACAACATGAATATAGCAACCTGGCTAAAGAACGCCGCTAAACAGTTAAAGGCTATCGGTATCACATCGGCGCGGTTGGACGCCGAGCTGATGTTGGCTCATACCTTGCGAAGAAGCCGGACGTACCTTCATGCGCACCTAGAGGAGGAGATTGACCCGCGGCGGGTTGATATCGCTGACGCCAGGCTGAGCCTGCGCCTTGACCGAGTGCCACTGGCGTATATTTTGGGTTGTAAGGAATTTTACGGACGGAAATTTACTGTTTCACCGGCCGTCTTGGTGCCGCGGCCGGAGTCAGAGGAGATGATTACCCTGTTCTTGGCGCTGACAGCCGGTGAAATCGCGCCAAAGACGCTGATTGATGTTGGTACTGGTTCGGGCTGCCTCGGTATTACAGCGGCGCTAGAGCGACCGTCCCTGCGAGTTATTCTATCTGACATTAGTCCGCGAGCCTTAAAAGTTGCCGAGAAAAACGCGGGCAATTTGCAGGCTCGGGTGACGCTGCAGCAACAATCGCTCCTTTCCGGGCAGATTGAGCCGGTGGATTATATCTTTGCTAATTTACCGTATGTTGACCAGTCCTGGGAGATTTCGCCGGAGCTGCGCCATGAACCAGCTGAGGCCCTGTTTGCAGCAGATAACGGACTAAGGCTGATCGAGACGCTTATTGAGCAAGCGCCGCGCCACTTGACGGCAGATGGTTTGCTTTTTCTGGAAGCCGACCCGCGACAGCACCAGGCAATTCTCCATCAAGCAAGGCAGCACGGCCTTCACGAGGTAGAGACGCGCGGCTTTATCATCGTCCTACGCCTTGTAAGCACCAAGCGTTAGCTTGACCTTCTGTTCCTTGCCGTCGCGCAGGATAGTCAGCTCTACTGTCTCGCCCGGCAAGAACTCAGAAACAAGACTGCCGAGGCCGCCCTGCTCGCCGATTAGCTTGTCGTTTACCTTGGTAATAACGTCGCCGTCCTTGATGCCTGCTTTATCTGCCGGCCCGCCAGCGACGACCGCCGATTTGTCGCGTGAACCACCGACATAGGCGCCGCTTTTGGCGGATAGTTTATACTCGGCACGCACCTCAGGCGTGATAGCGATATACCGCACGCCGATATACGATTTCTGAATTTTTCCAGATGCCAACACGCTGCGGACTAGCCCCTTGGCAGCACCGATCGGAATCGCAAAACCTACGCTTTGTGCATCCGAGACAATCGCTGTGTTGATGCCGATAACCTGGCCCGACATGTTGAGGAGTGGCCCACCAGAATTACCCGGATTGATCGCGGCGTCGGTCTGGAGCAAATCAGTCAAGCTCTCGGCTTCGCCGCTCCGCTCGCTAGTGGACGCCTGAACTGGCCGACCCTTGCCCGAGATAATACCCATCGTCACGGTATTTTGGTAACGACCCAATGAGTTGCCGATTGCAATCACTTTCTGACCGACACGAACGGTACCTGAGTCACCCAAGGTGGCCGCTGGCAGATCATTAACGCCGTTAATCTTGAGAAATGCCACGTCGTTGAGTGGGTCGGCTCCAACAAACTTGACATCGGTATATTGCGTGCCGTCACTGCTCACAATTTCAACACGATCAGCGTCCTTAACAACATGCTTATTTGTCAAAATATAGCCGTCCTTACTAATGATAATGCCCGTACCAGCACCCTGCCGCACGTCACTATACGAAAAGGATCGACCGTTTTTGGTTGTAACAATTGAGACTACGCTTTTAGAAACACGCTGCACCACCTCGCTAACATCGGCTTCGTCTCGTGATATAACCCGGTTGCCATCAGCCACCGGCTGCGGAGATTGCTTCGTCAACTGAAGTGTTAACCACGACCCAAATGCCGCTGAACCAAACGCCAGCCATATGCCCGCAATGATACATATACTTATCAGCGCAATCTTCTTGCGGCGGTTCGGTTTTGGCTGGTTGGTTAGATTCGCTTCTTGCTCCATAGGTTTACTCCAATTTTATAATTTATAGTGTCACCGAGTTAAAGAATAATAAGATAGTCAGGATGAGTGCCGACGCCAAGATAGCTGGGCCAGCAACTTCAGCAATAACGATCGTTTTATGCTTATGCCAAGAGGTATAGACACGCTCAGCTACGAATGACAGCAGTATAAAGATAATCGTCGCCTGTGGTAGTTGCAGCGCGTTTACCCCAAGCAGCGCATAGCCAAACGTCCAGTAATGCGCCAGCCAGCCAATCTCCGCAAACACCAGCCCCCAGGCTAGACTGAGTACCGTAATCTGCTCCTCACGAAACGTCGATAGAAAATGCCGAGCCGTACCATACCCAATAATTAGCGCACCCAACACGACCACCGCGGCCGGCCATTCATGTGACACTGCAAACAGCGCTGCTGTACCGATAAATACCGCGAGACCCGCCTGCAATGTCATCTGCCAGCGCTTTGACAGCGGCTTGATGGCGACAAGCCACGCTGCATAAAATACCGCCAGTGCGATTCGTAGCTCCAACGTCGCCTGCGGCGCGTACATTAGCGCCACCACACCGAGACCAACCACCACATCAACCAGGCTTCCTTGAATATTCGTTAGCCAGAACTTAGGGCGCACCGACAATGTCCGCCACTTACTTAAGAGTACCAACACAATCGCCGCCAACGGGTAATGAATCTCCTGCGACATCCAGAACAAGACTGCCACCATCCCTAGATTGAGCGCGTAATAAGCGATATTACTGAGAAGCGACCGTCGCCTGGCTGTTTTTTTCAGAAACTCCATTGCCACCCTATTATATCAAATTACGGCCCGATTATCACCACGAAGTCAGCTTCGGCTGGCAGGTTAAATGGCGGTTTACCTTCGGTTAATGTTACACCATACAGTTCTTTAATCTTGTTGGCAGAAGCCTGCTTGGACTTGCCTGACTCCAGCTGATAAACCTTATACTTTTCGGTAATTTTCTGTGGTGAATTGCCGACGCTCACCACATTGAGCGATGCCGCCTTTAGGCGATCAGCTTCGGATTTGGCGGCTCCGACCACGCCACTGCCATTGAGCACCAGGACGCGCGCCTTTTCTTTAGCGAGTGCATCACCGTATATTTCCACCTTGATAAACGATCGAATTTGCGAATAATCAAACTGGCCAGCCGTTGGCACGACCACACTGGCGCCACCAACACTACTCGTACCGAGCAAGACATTATCTTTTTCAATAAAGCTGAGGCGGTGGATATCAGAATCTTTAATCTTGGAGGCAACATCCATCACCGTACGAACTTCCTTGGCGTCAACGTTAGTGCGTAAGTTCTTACCCATGGCGTCCATCAACGCCGTCACCTTGCCAAGGTCAGTTAGCGTGCCCGTCGAGGCCGCCTTGTTCTTGAGCGCCATCAGCACCAACTGTTGGTTTTTCTCGCGGTCAAAGTTCGACTTATCCAGCCCATAGGAGCCACCTAGCGCGCCACGCGCTCGCGAGAAATACAGCGCCTTGTCACCGTCCATCTCATTTGGTCCATTCTTGAAATGAATGTAATGCCCCGTCGGACAGCGTCGTTTCCGCTGCTCTGCTGACAGACCCTTTTCCCGACACATCCAGTCGACGCTCGGGTCAAACACACCGCGCGGATCATCGCTCTGTACATTCACGGTCACACCACCGACCGCGTTGACCGCATCCTTGATCACCTGAGCGTTAACATGCGCTACATACTGTAGATCCATGCCGAAAATCTTGCCGACGAACTCACGGGTGGCATCCATCCGCTTCCGCTCAGACTGCTCATCGTTACCCTTGGCAACGCAGTCAAAATATTCATTGATCTTACCGGCACGACCAGAATTACAAACTCGCCCAAACTGTACGTATAGGTCGCGCGGAATACTAAACATATAGGCATCGTGCTTCTTTTGATCAACACTCAGCACCATCATTGAGTCGGTCAACGTTGCGCCCGGATGGTCTGGATCATCATCCGTCGTACCGAGGATCAGCATATTGCTCCGCCCGTGTGCATCCATTTTCAGCGGTTGGTTCTGAAACAAGTCAATCAGATTACCGCTACCAAACACTCGCCCCGCATTGACCCACGCCTTGTACAGCAAAAATCCACCCACCAGAATTATCAGCGCCACAATCACCAGAATAACAATCTTCAGCTTGCGACGTTTTTTGTGCGATTTCTTGCGCTTTCCGCGAGGTATTTCGGGCTTTTGGATGTCAAGATCCTTGAGCGAATTGCTAATATCTTCGTCAATATCAGCAGTTGACGAAGTCGCGAGGCGCACCCGATCAGCCTGTGACAGTGACTGGCGCGGTAATTGGACCGGCTGCTGCCCAAGTACCTGCGGGGTAGACTGCTCCGCCCGACGAGGATGAGCGGCTACCTGCTCCGGCGACACACCACCCAAACGAGACCGCTGAACCCTCCGCGGTACAAATCCATCGACCGAATTCCTATTTGAAATTTTCACTGCTCCTTATTATAGCACACTTCTCTATTGATCAAGCTTTTGGTTTTCGCCGCCAAACCATGTATAATAAGGCGGATGGATGCTCACTTTCTCGATCGACACCCGCGCCTGAGGGACAGTCTGGGGCTGATTATTTTTGTGGTCGGAGTGATCATCGGGACAATCTTGATCAATACCTTTGTTTTTCGTAGCTTTGGCGTGCAGGGGCCGAGTATGGAAAACACCATGCACACTAACGACCGCCTGATCGTCGACCGACTATCAGTCACGATCAAACAGCTGCAAAATAAACAGTACATCCCCCAGCGCGGCCAAATTATTGTCTTTAAGAATCCTAATTACAATCCAACCCTAGGTCACGACGAATATATCGTCAAACGGGTAATTGCTTTCGCGGGTGAGCGCGTCACCGTCAAAAACGGCGTTGTCACCGTTTATAACACCGAACATCCGAATGGCTTTAACCCCGATACAACCGTCAACAAAAACGAACCAAAGTCACCCACCTCCGGCGATGTCGACACCAAGGTGTCCGAGGGGACGGTTTTCGTGATGGGTGATAATCGCGAGGGTAATTTTTCGTGTGACTCGCGTAACTGCATGGGCAACATTCCGCTATACGACATTGTTGGGCCGGTCATCGCCCGCATTTTCCCCTTCACACAGATCAGAGGGTTTTAATCATCAGCCAATCAAGTCGCGGATCCGCTCAAAATCCGCTTGGTCTCTGAACGGGATGATAATCTGACCAGCACCGCGCCTACTGGTGCGAACCGTGATGTCAGCACGGAGTTTTTTCGACAGGCGCGCCACCGACGAGGCGTGCGGCGAGCGGGCTGGCTTTGGAGTTGGTGCGGGGCCCGACGGCTGCTGCGACCGCTTCCAGGCGGCAATCATCTGCTCGAGCTTGCGCACACTCCAACCCTGATCAATCGTTTGCCGTAGCAAATCCTCCGCCACGTCATCCGGTAGCCCCACCAATGTTCGTGCCTGTCCTTCAGAAATCTTATTTTCAAACAGCGCCGTCCGCACCACGCTCGGTAATTTCAAGAGGCGCAGCGTATTACTAATGGCACTGACCGATTTACCGCCGACGTGCTGGCCGATTTGTTCCAGTGTCATGTTGAACTGGTCGCGCAGCTTCATATAGGCCGTCGCCGTCTCTAACGGGTTGAGGTCGCGTCGCTGCAAGTTCTCGATCAGTGACACCTCCAATCGATGCTGATCGCTTAAACTGCGAATGATGCTCGGCATCTCTACTAATCCAGCCAGCTGCGCCGCTCGCCAGCGCCGCTCGCCAGCCACGATCATGAATTGTGCCCCACGTGGCGTCACGACGATCGGCTGCACCACGCCGTGACGACGAATCGAATCGGCCAGTTCACGCAGCGCTTCCTCATCAAAGAACCGCCGCGGCTGGTCTGGATCTGGGATAATGTCTACGGTAGGCAGCTGGCGTAATTGCGACATTGTCGCATCTTGACCAGCCGTCGGGTCAAAGGCCTCGTCAAACAAATTTGTCGGTATCAGCGAATCAAATCCCCGTCCAAGTCCCTTTTTCATCCTTCAATCCTCTCGATAATTTCTTTGGTCAGCGCGTGGTAAGCCCGTGAACCCTTCGAGAAACGATCGTACACGCCAACCGGCACGCCGTGACTTGGCGCCTCGGCAAGGCGAATGTTACGCGGAATCGTCGTCTTGAAAAGCGTATCAGCAAAATGCTTTTTAATTTCATCGTACACCTGACTTGACAGAGTCGTCCGCGAATCAACCATGGTGGTCACCACGCCGAGCAAGCGCAGATGCGGATTGAGCCCCTTGCGAACCAACTTCATCGTCTCCATCAGCTGCCCCAGCCCCTCGAGCGCATAAAACTCTGCCTGCACCGGTAGCAAGACATACTGTGCTGCAATCAGCCCATTCACGGTCAGTAGACTCAAACTCGGCGGGCTATCGATGATCACATAATCATACCCAGCGAGGCTCGCCAGCGCCTGGCGCAGCCGCACAAACCGCCCCTCAGCTTGGGCCAGTTCAACCTCGGTATTTGCTAGGTGCGGCGTGGCCGGTGCGATCGATAGGTTCTTGATGTCGGTCTGAATAATTATATTATTCAAGGCTGCCTGACCAGTCACTACCTCGGTCATCGTTATGCCCAGCTCTTGCTTATCAATGCCAAGGCCACTGGTAGCGTTACCCTGCGGATCAAAGTCAACGATCAGCGTCCGCTTGCCTGCTTTTGCCAAAAAATACGCCACATTGATTGAAGTCGTCGTCTTGCCGACGCCACCCTTTTGATTTGTCACCGCAATAATCTTCGTCATCGATACCCCTTCTGCTTACCTCATTGTACCATAGTTTCGACCATAAAAATACCGCCCTCATCGCGGGGCGGTATGCTAATTCATCGGTTATTTGATCGAGGTAATCTCAATCTTGGTGTACTTCTGGCGATGACCAGTTTCTTTGTGGACACGCTTCTTGCTCTTGTAGCGGATAACGCGGATTTTATCGCCCTTGACTTCCGCCTCAACAACTTTTGCCTTGACCACCGCGCCTTTTACGGTTGGCATGCCAACTTTTGTTTTATCACCATCAATCACTAAAAGTGCGTCGAGAGTGAGTTCTTTTGTGCCTTCAGGGAGGAGATCCACCAAGAGGGACTCTTTTTCGCTGACAA